>JBPCXK010000866.1:0-6855 GCA_051008635.1 Gammaproteobacteria bacterium | reverse complement strand
CTTCACACCCTCGCTGAGCGCATCCTCGACCTCGTGATCGGTCGCGGTCATCTCTTCGCGCGCGAACAGCGACGTCAGCGTCACATCGGCGCCTTCGCGCGCCGCGGCATAGGCCGCGTCGTGCCCCACGAACCCGCCGATGACCTGTTCCGGACGGTCGCCCTTGTTGAATTTCCTGATCTTGCCCAGGCGTCGCGCCACCGAGACCACGTCGATCGACGTGTCTCCGCCGCCCACGCAGATTACACGCTCGGCCGCGACCTTGAGATGGCCCTCGTTGAACGCCTCAAGAAACTTCACGCCGCTGACGCAATTCGGCGCATCGCCGTTGGGTACCGGCAACGCCCGGCCGCTCTGGCAACCCACGGCCCACAGGATCGCATCGAACTCCTGCTCGAGCTCCTCGATGGTCACGTCGGTGCCAACACGCGTATTCATGCGTAGCTCAATGTCGCCCAGCGCGAGGATACGTTCGCACTCGCGGTCGAGCGTGGCCCGCGGGGTACGGTAGCCGGGTATGCCGTAACGCATCATGCCGCCGAGTTCCGCGTGCTCATCGAAGATCGTGCAGGCATGCCCCTTGCGCCGCAACTGGTAGGCAGCCGCCAACCCGGCGGGGCCGCCACCGGCGATAGCGACGCGCTTGCCGCTGAGCGGCGGCGGTTCGGGGAAGGCGAAACTATTGCGTATGGCGGTATCGCCGATGTATTGCTCGACCGCGTTGATGCCGACGAAGTCTTCCACGTTGTTGCGGTTGCAACCGTCCTCGCAGGGCGCGGGACAAACACGTCCCATCATGGCCGGAAACGGATTGGCGTCCGTGGAGCGACGGAACGCGTACTCCTGCCAGCCCATGCCCTCCGGCGGTTTCTCGATGCCACGCACGATCTGCAACCAACCGCGTATATCCTCACCCGACGGACAACCGCCCTGGCATGGCGGCGTGCGGTGCACATAGGTCGGACACTTGTGCGAATGATCGGCCTCGAAGATCGCTTGCTGCCAGCGCGTGCGCTCGTGGTCGCCGTCCTCGAACGCGCGAAAGGTCAGCTTTATTTCTCTGGCGTGCGTTGCCATCTCATCTCCTTAGGGTTCGACCAAGAATAAGTTTACATTTATGGGCGTCTAGGCGCCCGTCCAGCAAGGCGCGAGGCGGGCGAATAGCCGGCCTATTTAACCGCCGAAGCAACACCGCTGGGCGGGATGGATAGACGGCCAGAAATGTGAAGTTATTCTTGGCCGAGCCCTTAAGTGCTCTTGTAGGGTGGCGGCGAGCGATAGCGAACCCCACCCTGCGGCGGCTATCGCTGCTGAAGCCGCTCCCACAGGCTTCGTCGTCACTGTTCCGTACCCAACCGCAAGGCATCCCCAACCAGCTGATGCACGCTGATGATCATGTCCATGTCGAAGGCGTAGTACGGCAACACCTTCGCGAACTGGCTCTTGCAGATCGCACATATCGCGGCCATGTGCGTAACGCCGTGCTCGTCGACTACTTGCTTCAGCGCTTCCATCCGCGGCAACGCTCCCTTCACGCGCAACTCGACCAGATCGTCCGTCAGCAGACCGCCACCACCGCCGCAGCAAAACGTGTGCTCGTGCGTGGTCTCCGGCGCCATGTCATGAAAGTGATTGCAGACCGCCTTGATGATCTCGCGCGGGATAACGAACTGCCCGCCCGGCATCGTTCCCATGCGCGAACCGCGCGACACGTTGCAGGAGTCGTGAAAGGTCACGACCTTGTCGTCGTTGGCCTGCTTGTCGATTTTGAGCGCGCCGCGCTCAAGCAGATCGTACGTGAACTCGCAGATGTGTTGCGGCGCCGGGTAGTTCGGATCGAGAAAGTCGAATGGACCGATCAGCGTGTTCCAGAAGCTGTACGCCACGCGCCAGGCATGGCCACATTCACCGACGACGATGCGTTTCACGCCAAGCTCCAGCGCGGCGTCACGTATGCGCTGGGCGACCTTTTGCATGTTGTCGTAGTTGCCGATGAAGATGCCAAAGTTCGCGGCTTCCGAGGCGTGCGAGCTCAGGGTCCAGCTTATGCCGGCCTGATGGAACACCTTGGCGTAGCCGATGAGTCCGTCGACATGCGGTTCGGCAAAGAAATCCGCCGATGGCGTAACGAGCAGCACCTCCGCGCCTTTCTCATCCAGCGGCAGACGCACGCCGACGCCAGTGTCCTCCTCGATCTCCTCTTGCAGACCTTCCAGCGTGTCGATCATCGCGGGCCCAGGCAAGCCGAGGTTGTTACCGATCTTGTGAACCTTGCCGATGATCTCGTTGCTGTACTTTTGCCCGACGCCAACGCTGGCCAGAATCTCGCGTCCGGCCATGGTGATTTCCGCGGTGTCGATGCCGTAGGGGCAATACACGGAGCAACGGCGGCATTCGGAGCACTGGTGATAGGAGCGGTACCAATCCTGGAGCACGTCTTCAGTCAGGTCGACGGCGCCAACCAGCTTCGGCAGGTATCTGCCCGCAACAGTAAAGTAGCGCCGATACACGTTGCGCATCAGGTCCTGCCTCGCCACGGGCATGTTCTTCGGATCCGCGGTGCCGAGGTAGTAATGACACTTGTCCGTGCACGCGCCGCACCTGACGCACGAGTCGAGAAACACACGCAGCGAACGATACTTGCCGAGCAGGTCGCCCATCTTGTCGAGGGCGCGTTCCTGCCAGTCCTGCGGCAGTTGGCCGGGAAAGCCGAGCGGCTCCTGATGTTCGGGCTTGGCGACGAACGGTTTGCTGTGCGCCATCGCGTCGCGACGGATCATCGGCACGAGCGGATATTCGCCGATCGCCGGTGTTTCGAATTCCTGTTTCTGGGGCGCCGCCATGAACGATGCTATCGGCTGGCCGCCCAGGGCGTGACGTGTCTTCGTTCGCGCGGATTATCCACCTGGTTGCGAGTGGGGCTGAAGAACAACCCGGGCGCATGCAGCAGCTTACTGATAGGAAAGACGATCATCAGCAACGCGACCAGCGCCAGATGCACAAGCAGCAAGGGCTGCGCGGGTAAGGATTGCCAGTCGAAAACCATCAACCCGAGAAAGAAGGCTTTGACCGCAACCACGTCGGTGTGCCACACGTAAGTCATCAACAAGCCGGTGACACCGATGGCCAGCAGCAAGACGAGCATCAGGTGATCGGAGGGCGCGGAGATATAGCGCACGCGGTCGACCAGAAAGCGGCGCGCCCACAAACCCGCAAGCCCGATAACCATGGCGAAACCGGCGTACACACCGGCTGCCTGCAAGAGCGTCACCCAACCCCAAACGGGTTCAGTGAAGTAACGCAGATGGCGCAGCAACACTACGAACAGACCAAAGTGGAACAGCCAACCGAACAGCCAGGTCCACTTGTTCGCCTTGAACAGGCTCTCGAAGAATATGACCTCGCGGATCATGCGCACGATGACGCCCGATCGCGTGGTCGGCGCCGGCGTCGTCGGTATCTTGAGCGGTGCGGGCGTGCGTGCGTAGAGCCGGATGCGCCAGGCGAGCCCGCCGATGAGCACTCCAGCCGCCACATAAAACAAGAACGCATACACAATGCTCACCAACGACATGGTGTTGTGCTCTACGGTCTGGCGGGCTGCGTCAGACGCAGCCGGTCGGCTTGGGCAGACCCGCGTACTTGCACGCCTGCTTGGCCGGCCCGTACGGAAACAGTTCGTAGAGATACTTGCTGTTGCCCTTGTCCTTGCCGAGCTTCTTACCGATTGACTTGGTCAGCACGCGAACCGCGGGCGCGATCTGATACTCCTCGTAATACTCGCGCAAAAAGTTGATGACCTCCCAGTGATTGTCGGACAGCTCACAGCCATCATCCGTCGCCATCTTCGCGCACACCTCGGGGCTCCAGTCCGCCAGGCTCTGCAGGTACCCCTCTTCGTCTGTTTCCAACGTCTTACCGTTCACTTCGATCGGCATGTCTCAATCTCCTTTTACTACACATCTGTTTTACTACACATCTGTTCATGTTCGCAGCCGGATGCTGAGCTGCAAGATCGTGGGAATCGCAAACTTCATGACTGCGTTTGCGTCAACCGGTCAGAACCGGATGTACGACGAGGCGTTCAAACTCTTGCGTGAGCCGCGCCAGTTGTCGATGTGGAACTTGGTGAACGGCAAACCGGTGAGCTCGAAAAACCGCGGCCAACCGATGCGGTCGATCCAGTCGTTGATGCGCTCCCAGTCCTTGGCGTCTTTCTGATAGGCCTTGAGGATGCGCTTGACGATCGCTGTTGCCTCCGGCCAGCGCGGCGGGTTGTTGGGGATGCCCGCCGCCACCAGTTTCTGAAAGCTTGGACGGCTGCGCGCGTTGGAATGGTTGCCGCCCACCCAGACCGCGAGCTTCGAATGCTCGGGATCGTTGATCTGCATCGGTGGACATGGCGGGTAGCAGGCGCCGCAGCAAATGCATTTCTTCTCGTCGACTTCCAGTGTGGGCTTGCCGTCGACCTGCGCGGGACGGATTGCCGCCACCGGGCAGCGCGCCACCACCGAGGGGCGCTCGCACACATTGGCGACCAGATCGTGATTGATCTTTGGCGGCTTCGTGTGCTGAATGTTGATGGCGATGTCCCCTTGCCCGCCGCAGTTGATCTGGCAACACGACGTCGTCATGTGTACGCGGTTGGGCATGTTGCAGTTCTTGAACTCGTCGATGAGCTCATCCATCATCGCCTTGACCACGCCCGAGGCATCGGTGCCCGGGATGTCGCAATGCAGCCAGCCCTGCGTATGGGATATGAACGCCAGCGAATTGCCGGTGCCGCCGACGACGAAGCCGGCGTCTTCCAGCGCCTCGATCAACGGGTCGACCCTGGCTTGATCGGCGACGAGGTACTCGATGTTGCTGCGGATCGTAAAGCGCACGTGACCATCGGCGTACTCATCGCCGATGTCACATAGCTTGCGCAGCGTATAAACATCCAGGATGCGCTGTGTCCCCGCCTTGACTGTCCAGATCTCATCGCCACTGCGCGCGACATGACGTAACACGCCGGCGCGGGGATGCTCGTGATATTGCCATTGCCCGAAGTTCTTGAGCATCAAAGGGTGCATGTATTGAAAGCCGTCCGGACAACCGGATTCGATCGGGCGGCGCATGTCTGCCAGGGCCATGATTCGTCCTCCTCTATGATGCGGCAGCGCGTTTTTCGTCCTGCTTGCGCTTGAACCAGTTCTGCGCTTCTTCGTCCCAACCGTCCATGCGCACGTACGAGCTTTCGCGCGGATGACTGATCATGTTGGGATCGACATCGACGCCAATGCCTTCGAGAAAATTCACCAGACCGATGCGCTCGATCATCTCGCCCACGCGCTCGTGCTCCAGACCGTTCTCGCCCCAAAAGTCGATGGTCTCCTCCGCCAGCTCCACCAGGCGGTCGTAATCTTCCTGCGTGTCCAGCTTCATGAATGGCACGATCACCGTGCCCATGAGATCACCGATCTTCAGCGTACGCTTGCCACCGATCAGCACGGACACACCCTTGTCGTCGCCCGGCGAGAAGGCTCTGTTCATGACATTCAGGCAATGCATGCATTTGACGCAGTTGCGGTCGTCGATCTCGATCGTGTCGTCGTCTTTCAGCGACATGCAGTTGGTTGGGCAACGCGTGATCACATTGTCTATCGTGTGCTGGCGACCCTTGCGGTTGACATAGGCCTTGACTTCGTCCTGATCGATCTTGATGTCGTCGCGCCAAGTGCCAATCACCGCGAAGTCGGCGCGCTCGATTGAGTTCATGCAATCGTTGGGGCAGCCGGAGATCTTGAACTTGAACTTGTACGGCAGCGCCGGGCGATGGACGTCGTCGGTAAAGTTGTTCACGAGCGAGCGGTGAATCTTGTGCTCGTTCGCGCACGATTGCTCGCAACGCGCCGAACCCACGCAGGATTGCGCGGTGCGCACGCACGGGCCGGCCCCGCCGAGATCGAAACCGTAGTCGTTGATCTCGTCGAAGAAATGCTGTGTGTTCTCGGTGGTCGCGCCGATAACCACAAGGTTGCAGGTCTGGCCGTGAAAAGTAACCAGCCCGGAGCCCCACTTCTCCCAGCTATCGGCAAGCTGGCGCAGCGCATCGGTAGTGTAGTAGTTACCCGCCGGTGGCTGCACGCGCAAGGTGTGAAATTCCTTCGACTCGGGAAACTGCTTGCCGACCTCGGAAAAACGCGGAATGATCCCGCCGCCGTAGCCGAAGACGCTGACCGTGCCGCCTTTCCAGTAGCCCTTGCGCGTCTCGTAAGAATGCTCGAGCTGGCCCAGCAAATCGTTGGCCACGCCGTTGACGCGTTCGTCCGGATGCTCGTCCCGCAGCCGCTTGATGCCGGATATGAAACTGGGCCATGGCCCGTTCTCCAGCTCGTCGAGCATCGGGGTTTCGTGCTTCTTGCTGTCCGACATGAGTAGTCTCCTGAGTTCAGCGAGCCGCTGTTAATCGCCGCGTTGCCAGCACACACCACCGCCAGCATGGCTTTGAAGCCGCAATTGTTAAGTAGAACGGTGGTCCCAGGTACCCTACCGATGGGATAGGGGTGGGGTCTGTATATCTCTTAATGGATATAACTGAGCAGGCACCGCGCGCATGCGCACTGCTTTGACAAACGACAAGGATGGCCATACTCTAAATGTATGGCCACCACTACCGTCAAATCCACATACTCCCTGGACGTCGATACGGTCCAAAAGCTGGAAGCCATATCCCGTCGTTGGAATGTGTCCAAAAGTGAGGCGCTGCGGCGCGCGATTCGAGCGGCGCACGCCCCACAACGACCGCAGGGTGAAAACGACGCGCTACGCGCTCTCGATAGTCTTCAGAGATCCTTGCAACTGGATGAAGAC
>JBPCXK010000865.1:0-4069 GCA_051008635.1 Gammaproteobacteria bacterium | reverse complement strand
GCCAGTCAGCTTTACCGCATCGGCCAGGGGTCTTTGGTGGCGCGCGCGGGCGTCGCGTGGCGACAAAGGCGCCCAGGATGTCAAGTTCGATGACGCTATGCACAATGTGTTTGTCCAGCGCTACTTGCGGGTAACGGGTAGTGCTAGCCCGCATTTCTCACCACGATGACGGCGCTGGCTTGATCTTTGAATCCACAACGAATTTTCTTCAGTCGGAAATACGACCTGTATTCCGCTCCTTCAGAAAATGCCTTGTGAATTCAAATCTCGGCGCGATCATCTCGCCCCGTGGTGGGAAATGCGGGCTAGTCCCTACCCCCGGCGGAGCAGCCGCGGGCAATCACGATAATATTGAATGCGAGAAAAGATGTAGCAAATTTTTCGTGAGAAGTTCCTTTTGGCTGAATCTGAATCGCGCGAGCGCACGTTACTGTTGCGCCATCGCCGAACCTATCAATCGACACCAGCGAACACGACAGCGGAGGTGCGACTCGTGAAAGAAAGTAGAAGTGTACTCATAACGGGAGGAGCGGGGTTTATTGGCTCTAACCTGGCAAGCCTCTTACTCGGCAGAGACTACTACGTAGACTGCGTCGATAATTTGATTACCGGGAACATGGATTCGATCAACCCTCTCAGGTCGAACAAATTCCGCTTCTTCAAAGTAGACATCACCAGCCCGGAGTTTCACCAGGCGTGCGGTGAACACCACTACGACTATATTTATCATCTGGCGTGCCCGACCGGCGTACCAAACATCAAAAAGCTCGGCGAAGAGATGCTGCGAACCTGTTCTGTCGGCACGGACAACGCGCTGCGTCTGGCCCTGATGCACGGAAGCGGTTTGTTGTATACGAGCTCTGCCGAGGTATACGGCAATCCTGAAGTGTTTCCCCAGGAGGAAAATTACCACGGGAATGTTGATCCGATCGGCGCTCGCAGCGCGTACGAAGAGGGTAAGCGGTTCTCGGAAGCGCTACTGGTACATTATGTAAGAACGTATGGAATGAACGCCAGGATCGTGCGTATATTCAACGCGTTTGGTCCAGGAATGTCGATGACTGACCAACGTGTGATTCCTCAATTCATTAAGAGAATAAAACAGGGTGAAAAAGTAGTTATTTATGGCGACGGCAGCCAGACACGTACGCTTCTCTATGTCGACGACCTCGTCGAGGGTCTAAAACTGGTCATGGAAGAAGGCGCCGCGGGAGAGGTCTACAACATAGGCGGCACCAAGCAGCTCAGCATCAACGAGCTGTCCGAGCTGATCGGCAGGTTGACTCCGCATAAAGTAGACGTAGAGTTCCAACCGCACTTCATCGAGGATCACATCGGGCGAGAACCTGCCGTATCCAAAGTGAGAGGCTTGGGATGGGAACCCAGAACTGACGTGCTGGATGGCCTGAAAAACATGCTTGCGCTGCATGGGCTGCTCGCTGAAGATCGCATGACCGCACCGGCAGACCTGTCCGAGGCCAGCCGCCGAAGGGCAGCATCGGGTTAGATCACCCGCCGTTCACGCTCCCACACCAGCACCGCGTTATGCGATCCCTGCTCACTTTCGTAACGCTGTACGGTTTCAATTTTGTTTTTTGGGGCGTTGTGGGTCTGCTGCGCCTCATAGCGGAAAGCGCACGATCCCGCGGCAAAGCCGTATTCCCCACTTGGAAACCGATGCTCGTCGGCGCACTCAGTCTGCTCGGCGTGTGGTTTTCGCTGGTCGCCGTCGTGCCGGGCATCGTGTCGTGGGAACAGCCGCTGCCGCTGTTGCCCCGGCTGTCATTCTGGCCGCCCGGGCTGCCGTTGGCCGAGCTGTGGATCGGGCCGTTGGCGCTTTTCGGGATTGCCGGAGCTTACATAACAGTCAAAGCTGCTAAACCGCAGGTTCGCGGCGGATCGGCGTTGCTCTTTGGCGTAGTTTACTGGTGCGGGTTTCTGTGCATGTGGTCACTTGCCAGGGAACAGCACGGGGTCGTCACCGCTCAGTCGCAGTGGCTCCTGGTACTGTTGTTCGCAACGCCTGTCGCTGCTGCGTGGTTCGGCGCGCGTGTGCCGCATACGAAGAACAACGTCGACCGCGGAACCGAGCCCGTTCGACTCGAGGACGTCGCCGTGGTGATCGCCGCCCACAACGAGCAGGAATCGATTCCGCTATGCCTCGATGCACTGCTCGGCATCGTTCCCGCAGAAAACATATTCGTTGGCAGTGACGGGTCTACCGATGCGACCGTTGCGGCAGCGCGCACGCGAAAATGTAACGTTCTGGACATCCAGCCCAACGCGGGCAAGGCGCGCGCGCTCAAGCGCGTGATTGATCACTTCGAAATCTGTCGGCGCTACAAGGTTACGCTGATCATGGATGCTGATTCGGAGGTGGACAAGAACTATCTGCGGCGGGCGCTGCCCCTGTTCAGCGATCCGGCGGTCGCCGCGGTTGCCGGGCACGCCAACCCCAAATGGTTTCATCATGTGTTGCCCAGGTGGGCAATGTTCTTTATCGCCTACCGTATTCGCCTCTATAAACTTACGCAGGCGCTGCTGCGCTATGGGCAAACGTGGAAACACTCGAACGTCTCTTTCATCGTGCCGGGATTCGCGAGTATGTACCGCTGCAGTGCATTGGAGAAAATCAACATAACCGCGCCGGGATTAATTATCGAAGACTTCAATATGACGTTCGAGCTTCACCACAAACGCCTGGGGAAGATAGCGTACAGCCCGGCTATACGCTGCGTTTGCGAGGATCCGCATTCCCTGCGTGACTACGCAAAACAGGTCAAGCGCTGGTATTTGGGCTTTTGGCAGACGGTACGACAACACGGCTTTTGGCCCAGCTTTTTCTGGCTGGCGCTGGCCACCTTCATTTTCGAGATGCTGCTGCAAAGCCTCGTTTTCCTGCTGGTGCCTGTGATTGTGGTCTGGTTTTTGCTCATATCTTCCGACCCGGTTTCGCTATGGTTGCCTCTCCTGGGCGCCACGAGCATTGGGCTACCGGATGTGCTCATCGGTGTGTTTGTAGCGGACTACCTGCTGACTGTTCTCATCGCCGCGCTCGAGAGGAAACCTTTGTTGCTCTTTTACGGTTTCGGGTTCGTGTTTTTGCGCGTGCTCGATGCGTTCCTCTTTGTTTTTACGCTGCCACTGGGTTTCCTGGTGAAATCGGATGGCACATGGGCCAGCCCGTCGAGAGTGGGACAAACAGTGGCGCAATAACATGCTCGACTTGAAAGGCAAAACCGCGCTCGTGATCGCCCCTCACCCTGATGACGAAGTGTTTGGGTGCGGCGGGCTGATCCATCGTCTGAAGTCCGACCACGCCAAAGTGTACGTGCTTTACATGACAGTGGGCACGACATTGGACTTCTCGGCGAAGGGGAAAACAACCGCGGATGAGCGCACGGCAGAGATAGAGCAGGTTGCGCGTTTTCTGAAGCTGGACGGTTACGCGGTCGCATTCCCGGGCGATCGATACCATCTGAAACTGGACGCAGCACCGCAGAAAGAGTTGGTGCACGCCATCGAACGCGGTGATGACATGTCGTTGCAAGGCCTGCGCCCCGATATCGTGCTGACCACCTCCGGCATGGACTACAATCAGGACCACAGGGCAGTCAGTGAGGCGACCATGACTGCGGTGCGGCCGACTTCTTCCGAGCACAAAAGCTTTCAGCCTGTCGTGCTGACCTACGAGCTGCCTTACCACCAATGGAACGTCACCGAGACAATGAGCACTCCCAACTTTCTGGTTCGCCTCACAGAACACGACCTCGACGCCAAGCTGACGGCGCTCGCGTTATATAAATCGCAGTTGAAGACTCCCGACGGTCCGCTGTCACTACACGGCGTAGAGACGCTGGCCCACTACCGCGGGCTTCAGTGTGGCTGCGCCGCAGCGGAGGCGTACTGCACGAGACGAATCGTTTTGTAGGCGTGTGTGAACTCAAGATGTCGGATATCAAAAAACACTCGATCGGCAACAAGAAATCAAGCGCCTGGCGCAGGTGGATGCTGACTCGCCGCGCGTTTCTTTCATGGGTCTGCGGTATGGGCGCCGCATTCCTTCCTC
>JBPCXK010000864.1:0-3223 GCA_051008635.1 Gammaproteobacteria bacterium | reverse complement strand
ATTCAATCGCAAGCGTGCGGTTCATTGCGCGTCCTGCGTCGAGCAAACAGTGTGCGTCTTTCCCGTGTTTCACAGCCATGGGATGAGACGCGCAAGCACCGGCTTTCGATCCCGAAGCTCGTAACATCGCAAGAATATGGCGTTGCCCGGCAATGTAGCCGCGCGGCTCGACGATGGCTCGTGATCCGACCAGTCGGTGAAGCGCCGGCTGCCGATGGAAGGGAACATTGGGGAAAAGGTGATGCTCGGCCGCGCGTCTGACCGTTACGCCGGATCGAAGCGCATTGAGAAATCTACTGCATCGACATCCTTGGTCAGCGCGCCGACCGAGATGTAATCCACCCCGGTTTCGGCGATCTGCACCACAGAATCGTGCGTGATCCCGCCAGACACTTCGAGTTTGACCTCACGCTGATTGATCGCGACCGCTCGCCGGATTTCATCCAGGCTGAAATTGTCCAGCATCACGACATCCGCACCCGCAGCCCGCGCACGTCTGAACTCATCCACGGTTTCCACCTCGACCTCGATGCTTGCACCCGGTTGCCGCGCGCGTGACTGTTCTACGGCGGCCTCGATCGAACCCGCCGCCATGATGTGGTTCTCCTTCAGCAGCACCGCGTCATATAGTCCCATGCGATGGTTGTGGCCGCCGCCGCAGGTGACTGCATATTTCTGGGCCCGGCGCAGACCTGGCAGCGTCTTGCGGGTATCGAGAATGCGGGCCTGTGTGTGAGCCACCGCGTCAACGTAGCCTCGCGTCGCGGTCGCTACCGCGGACAAGGTCTGCAGGAAATTGAGTGCCGTACGCTCGCCCGTCAGCATCCCCCGGGTAGGGCCACGCAGCTCGCACACGAGCTGGTTGGGGGTCAGTGCTTCGCCGTCGTCACGTTGCCAGCCAACAACAATACCTCTATCCAGTTGCCGAAAAACCTCTTCGCACCATGCTGTACCGCACAAAACGGCTTCCTGACGGCACACGATCCGGGCGAGCGTTGCCTGTCCCGGGGGTATCTGGAGCGCCGTGATATCACCGCCCCCGACGTCCTCGGCCAGGGCGCGGGCGACGGTTTCTGGGATATCTTGCCCATCTATCATCGAACTAAGTGCTTAGGGCTCTGCCAGAAATAACTTCACATTTCTCGCCGCCCATCCATCCCGCGTGGCGGCGTTGCTTCGGCAGTTAAATAGCTAGCCCGCATTTCTCACCACGATGACGGCGCTGGCTTGATCTTTGAATCCACAACGAATTTTCTTCTTCTCGGAAATACAGCCCGTATTCCGCTCCTTCAGAAAATGCCTTGTGAATTCAAATCTCTGCGCGATCATCTCGCCCCGTGGTGAGAAATGCGGGCTAGCCCAGTACACCCTGTGAGGTATAGCCGGACTATATGGCAGCTATCTGAATTTTGAACTTGCTCGATAGTTGCGCGGTTGTTTCAATGATCTGCGGAGGCGTGCCGTCACGGGCCTCGACTCATCGCGCTGGCTCACCTCGATCGACAACGCGAAGGCACATAGACTCCGTGAAACACGTATGGGCAGCACATACATTAAACGCCCGTCGAAGCTTGGAGGAAACTGAAATGAGTAATAAGCAACGATATGGAGCCACGTCGCTACGCTGGATAGCGGCTGCGGCGGCAATCACTTTCGCATCATCCGCGTTGGCGGCAGACAGCTTGACGTTTACTGCCGGCTCACCGGGCGGTGGCTACTTCAAGGCGGCCGCTGCGTTCGGGGAGTACGTCAAGACGGACATCCCGGGTACTTCGGTGACCGTCATTCCCGGCGGCGGCTGGGCGAATGTCGAGCGGCTGGATCCGGCCTCCAAGGAGGCCGATGTTGCCGTGCTCGAGAACGCGCTGGCCAGCATGGCTTTCGAGGGCACAGGGCCGACCGGTAAGAAGTACGACTTTCGCATGCTGGCCGCGTTTCGTCAGCCTGGCGCCGCCCAGGCGGTCATTGTCGATTCATTGGGCTTGAAGAGTTTCGAGGAGATCAGGGACAAGCAGCATCCGGTGAGGATCGCGATGTTCGAGCGCCATCAACTCGCCACGGCGCAGGCCCTGGAGATGCTTGACGCCTACGGCATGAGCGTCGAGACCATCGAGTCCTGGGGCGGCAAGGTCATTTTTACCTCCCACGGTGAAGGGATCCGTATGATCATGGATGGGCAGGCCGACATGTGGTTCACCGGCGGATCCTACTTTCCGCATCACAAGTACATCGAGCTGGGTTCGAAAAAGCCGTTCCGTCTGCTGCCGATCAGCAAGGAGGTTGCCGAGAAGGTTGCCACGCGATTTGGTCAGGAAACCATGGAAGTGCCGGCGGGCATCTACGACGACAACAACGGCAAGAATGACGCCTACTGGTCGCCGGCAACCATCGTTACGTTCGGTGTAAGAACCGATCTGCCGGATGATCTCGTCTACAAGATGGCGGCCGCGCTCGCCAACCACCAAAAGGAATTCTGGGAAGTGCACAAGATGCACAAGTTCTACAAACCGGAAGTTGCCTGGCAGAACGTGGGCACGGCGCCGTTGCACCCGGGCGCCATCAAGTACTACAAGGAAAAGGGCTACATGAAATAGACGCAGCAGTAGCGCATTTCCCGAAGTGGCGCCGCGCCAAGCGGCGCCGCTGAGGCGCTTCTATGTCCCGGCCTGTTACCCATCTGGTCCGCCTGATTGCCACCGGATGGGCGTCCTTCCATATTTACACCGCGTATTTCGGTACGTTCTATCCCTACGTCCAGCGCTCGATCCCCGTCCTGTGTGCGCTCGTCCTGACGTTTCTCACGGTGAGGGCGACCAAGGCGCAAGCGAGTGCGAGCCAAAAGGGCGTCTACAACGTTCCGTGGTACGACTGGGTGCTCGTCGCCGTGACGATACCGGTAATTGGCTATATCGGTTTCAACAGCGAGTACCTGGCGAATCGCTGGCCGATGACTCCGACCTTCGCGCTGACACAGACACAACTCATTTTCGGATCGATTGCCGCCCTGCTCATCCTCGAGGCGACACGGCGGCTGCTCGGTTGGTTGCTCGTCATCGTAGCGGTTGTTGCGTTGCTCTACATCTATTTTGGCGAGCACATCCCGATTCTGGTGCTGAAACACCGCGCATATACCTTCGAGCACATGCTCGATTACCTGTACCTCACCGACAATGGCATATGGGGAGTCGCGCTTGGTGTGGCAGCCACTTACATCGTGCTGTTC
>JBPCXK010000863.1:0-4432 GCA_051008635.1 Gammaproteobacteria bacterium | reverse complement strand
GCATGGAGTGGCTCGTTCGCCTCAGTGATCTGCTCGACCGCTGGATCACGTGGATCGGCCGGGCCGCGGCCTGGACGTCCCTTGCGCTCATCGCCGTTATCCTGTTCGACGTCGTCACCCGCCGTTTTCTGGTCCTGGGCTCCACCAAACTGCAGGAGCTCGAATGGCACATTCACGCCGTGCTGTTCATGTTCTGCCTTGGCTTCGCCTACCTGAAAGACGCGCATGTGCGCATCGACCTGGTGCGTGAGCGGCTGAGCCAACGTACGCAATGGTGGATCGAGCTCTTGGGTTGCCTGCTGTTCCTGATTCCCTATTGCTGCGTGATCCTGTACTTCGGCGTCGACTGGTGGCACCGCTCCTTCGAGATGAACGAGGCCTCCGACTCCGCGACCGGCCTGCCCTACCGCTGGATTATCAAGATCGCTTTACCCCTGGGGTTTACGCTGCTGCTTTTGGCCACGTTGGTCGTGCTCGCGCGTAAGTTCATCGAGTTATTTGGCCCGCGAGAGTTGCGCAGCCGGGTCTCGCAGATCGAGGAAGAAGAGTTCGAGCACCTCGACGACGTCAAAGTCGACGAGGTCAAACTGGACTAGATCGGTGCTCTACTTCTTCATCGACTACCTGCCGCTGTTCATGTTTCTGGCGCTGGGCATCTTGCTGTTCAGCGGCTATCCGGTCGGCGCGGTGTTGGGCGGCGTCGGCCTGGCGTTCGGATTTCTCGGCGTCTACCTCGATATCTTCGTGCCGATTGAATTCTTCAATCTGGTGGGACGCATCTGGAGCGGCATCGCGGACAATCTGGTTTTGGTGGCCATCCCGATGTTTATCTTCATGGGTACGATGCTCGAGAAAAGCGGGGTTGCCGCCGACCTGCTGCATTGCCTGCAAGTCGTGCTACGCCGGGTGCCGGGCGGACTCGCACTGTCCGTGACCGTCATGGGCACCATCATGGCCGCCACCACGGGCATCATCGGCGCTTCCGTCGTTATGATGACGCTAATGGCGTTGCCGGTCATGCTGCAGCAGCGTTACGACACGAAGCTGGCCACAGGCACTATCGCGGCGTCCGGGACACTCGGCATTTTGATCCCGCCCAGCATTATGCTCGTGATCATGGCGGACTTGCTGGGCCGCTCCGTGGGCACGCTGTTCGTGGCGGCGGTGTTGCCCGGCTTGCTGCTGGCTGGCGCCTACGCGCTCTATATACTCGGCTTGTGCAGGCTCAAACCCGCGCTGGCCCCGAAGCTGCCTGACGACATCGGCCCACAGGCCCTGCCCGAGTTTATCGTACTGATTCTGCGCGGACTGGTCCCACCCGTGTTCTTGATCCTGCTCGTGCTCGGTTCCATAGTATTTGGCTGGGCTACGCCCACGGAGGCAGCCGGCGTCGGCGCCGGCGGCGCGATTCTGCTCGCGCTCATAAACGGCAGACTGAACCTCAGGACCCTGAACGAGGTAGTCGAACGCTCGGCGCTGACCGGCGCCATGCTGTTTTTCCTCTTTATCGGCGCGACAGCGTTTTCGTATGTGTTCCGTTCGCTCGGCGGCGATGACCTCATCATCGAATTCGTCGAGGGCATGGGCCTCGGCCCCTGGGGCATTCTGTTCGTCCTGATGGCGATTGTGTTCCTGCTCGGTTTCTTTTTTGACTGGATTGAGATCACGTTAATCGTGTTACCGGTGTTCGCGCCGATCATCGAGCTGCTGGACTTCGGCGATCATGTTGCGCAAAAAGACATCGTGTACTGGTTCGCCATTCTGATCGCGGTAAACCTTCAAACCAGTTTTCTCACGCCGCCATTCGGGTTTGCGCTGTTTTATATGAAAGGAGTGGCGCCCAAAGAGGTGAAGATTCAGCAAATCTACCGGGGCATCATTCCGTTTGTGATGTTGCAGCTTGTTGGTCTGGGGTTTGTTATGGCGTTTCCCGAAATTGCCATGTGGGTGCCGAACAAACTGCTGGATTGATCCCGCGCAGGCCCGACGGGCGGTAGTGTGACATTTCACCTTGACGAACACGCGCATGACGCCCTCATAATGGGGCACCATGAGCACTGATCCAGACCGGTGGCGCCTCAAGCCCATTGATGTACCGGGGCTGCCCGAGTACCTCGAGATCCCCGACGAGGGCCTCACACTCGGGCGCGATCAGGCCGCCGATGTCCTCATCGATCCCGAACGGTTTCCCTATATCTCCTCGCGTCACGCGCGGTTCGCGTTCGAGGACTACGAGCTGATCGTCGAAGATCTCGACTCCAAAAACGGCACACTGGTCAACAATCAGGAGATCAAGCGGCGCAAGCTCAAGCCGGGCGACGTGATCCAGCTTGGACCCGAGATCGGCGCACGTTTTCTGGTGGCGTCGCGGTTCGCAGGCACCCACACGTTCCGGATTCCCAAGGCGCTGAGCTCGGCCGCGCACGTCAGCGACTCCGCCCTGCTCAATGTCAAGGCGGCGCTTGGCAAGGTGGGGCGGGAACGGACCCGCAAGACCCGGCTGATGGTGCTGGGCCTGTTCACGCTCGTCGCCGCAGGGGCGGGCTACGCGTTCTATACCCTCAGTCAGCAACAACAGAACATTCGCGAGGATTTACTCACCCGGCAGGAAGAGCTGCGCGGCATATCGGATACGCTGGCGCAGCAGAACCTTGACCGCGAACAGCAGAAGACGCAGCTCGAAACTGACCGCAACGACCTTCTGACCAAGCTGGAGGCCCTGGAACAAAACGGGCGCGCCTCCACCGAAGAGATAGGGAAACTACGAGAGGAGCTCGAGACCGCCAACGCCAAGCTGGAACAGTACGATCCCATCAATCTCGAAAAAATCGAACAGGGTAAACGCGAACAGCTCGAACAGATACTCAAAGCAGTGGTGTTCATCGACACAGCGCTGGCGTTCAGGGAGAAGGATGGCGACCGCTGGCTCCACCGCCCCGATCTGCCGGGCGAGCCGTTACGTGAGTTGAGCAGCGAGGAGGAACTGTTTTACGAAGAGTCCGGGACCGGTTCCGGCTTTTGTGTCTCCGGGGAGGGCTGGATCATCACCAACGCCCATGTCGTCGTGCCTCCTGATCCCGAAGAGAGCGTGCCGTTTTTCCAGGGCACCGAGCTCGAGCCGGTGCCTTATCGGAAAGTGGTGTTTTCGGGCACATCCGCCCGCCATGCGGCAAAGGTGCACGCGGTCGCCGATGAAGGCGACGACGACTTCGCCGTGATAAAGGTAGAAGGATTCGACGGCATTCCACATATCGGCAATTTCACCACCGATGTCGCGGCCCCGTCGCCCGGCAACGAGGTGCGCTTGTTCGGATTTCCGCTGGGACGCGCGATTATGCAGGACGAGGACATTCTCCAGGCGTCGGTGTTCGAGGGTATCATCAGCCGGCAGGTGGGCAGTTTTCTGCAGGTGCAGTCGTCCGTATATCCCGGCAACAGCGGCGGGCCGGTTGTGGATGAACACGGCAAGGTCATCGGCATCGTCACGGGAGTGCAAACCGTACCGGGCGGCCAGATCGCGTCAGACATCGGCTATGTCATCCCGGTCTCCACGGTCAGCAAGATCTGGTCTTCAGTGCAATAGGCGCTATCCACCCAACATCGCCTTCTTCAGACTCTGCGTGGCGGGTTTGTCGCCCAGCCATAGTCTCAGCAGGGCGCGGTGGAAATCCTCCCCTTCGACCACGCCTTTCGCATCGTCGTTGACGCTCATGCGTGTGCCTTGTCCGGGCAGGTAATCGAGCGTGATGACATCGCCCTTGACGACATCGGGAAACAACGCGTTGAACTGTGCAATGCGTTCGCCGAGTGCACCCAGTTGAGCCTCTCCAAGATTGCCCTCGAAGCCTTCGTTCCACGCATCGACCAGCTTGTCCGCGCTGAGCTTTTTGTAAAGAAAGTGCATGAGTATCCGCGACGGACCGGTTTGCGCCAGGATCTCGTCGGCGGACCCGGACTTTTGCTCGACATACAAAGCGCCGATGTACACGCTGATAAAAAGCTTTTTGCGCACACCCGCCCCATTCAGCGATAACGCGCTTCCGTCAAGCGTGACCGTGTCGTCGAGGCTGACATCAGCGACCTCGAGGGCGAACGCCGGCGGCGCATACAACAGCGCCAGCAGCAAAATCAAAAACAAACGGTTCATGAGAATCCCCATGCAATTTTCGGTCTTGGCAAATTAGTACACGTTACCGTGAGTGTCCAGCCGGTTAACTTGGCAGATGCGAACGGACCTCGCTTTTACTATCATGACCACCAGGCGCCGCAAAACCCGAAAGGAGGGCTGGCCGATGAAAACACGACTATTGGCGCTCGCATTATGCGCGTACCTGTGGCCCCTGCCCGGCGCCGCGCAAGGATTTCTTGGCAACGTCGACCTCAACAATCCCAACCCGACCACAGCCGACACCACACCTGAGGAAGTCGCAGC
>JBPCXK010000862.1:0-2624 GCA_051008635.1 Gammaproteobacteria bacterium | reverse complement strand
CGCCTGTGTGCGTGTAACCGACCTCGACATGGCAATCGATCACCATAGACGAGCCAACAAAACCCATCGCGCCCATGCCGATCGAGTTGCCTATCTGCTTCAGCTCCAGCTCGAGCTTCGCGACCTCAGGATCGGGATTACGGTCCCCGACCGTGCGCAAGCACGCAGCCTGTTTGCCGAGCGTCATGCACGTGTCTTTCGATCCGCCGAGCCCGATACCGACGATTGCCGGCTGGCAGGCCAAACCGCGTTTGCCGAACGCGACCATCACGTCGAGAAAGAAACGTTTGATGCCGTCGATACCGTCGCCCGGAAACAGCATGCGGTAGTCGGTGCCGAACAAACCACCCTTGTGCACGGTGGTGACGTCGATCCAGTCCGCGTCCGGCTCGAAACTGTACTCGACCTCCGGGGCGTTGATGCCGACATTATTGTTGTTGTCATGCCGGCTCAGCGGATGTACGCGGTTGGGCCGCAGCGGCACATCGTGCGTCGCACTGGCCGTGGCGCCGCGCAGGGCTTGCTCCAGGGCGATGAACCCGCCTTCGACGAGCGCGTCGTTACCGGTCTTCACGTAGTAACGCGGCAGGCCGGTGTCCGCACACATCGGCCGCCGGTCCTCGACGGCGACGTCGTAGTTCTTGATCATGGTGTGCAGGACAAAACCCGACAGACTACCCTGCTCGGTTTTGGACATCGCCTTGATCCCGTTCTTGTAGTCTTCCGGAATCTCGATGCCCGCCTTGCACATGATCTCGTAGGCGGCTCGCTCGATGGCGTCGATGGGAATCATAAGATGTCTTATAGAGCAACCGCGGGCGGCGCGCCAGCCTCGCCTTCGATCAGCGACGAACCCGGCGCGATGCGGGTGAACTCGACTGCCTGTGTGTCAGCGCTAAGCCCCTTATCCGCCTGCATCGCGATGCGCGTGTACCGCGTGGTTTCGAGTTTGCCGGTATCCGGGAAATCGCTGCGATAATGCGCGCCGCGCGAATCCTCGCGGGTGAGCGCGGCGAGCGCGATGGCGTGCGACACCAGAATCTGGCTTTCCAGATTCAGCCAATCGTGCCAGGTGAGATTGAACGCGCGTTGCTTGTCCACGATACCTGTATGTTCCAGCTCATCTGACAGCGCTTGCAGGTCGGTCAACGCATTGCTCAGGCCCTCGCGGTCGCGAATGATACCGACATCGTCCCACATGAGCTGCAACAACCGTTCGCGCAAACCGTTCAGATCATCGCCGGCGCTGGAGAACGGTTGCACGGCGCGTGCGACGCCTGCGTCGATGCGGTGCTCATCGGGCGCGCGCAGACTTTCCTCCTTGATAAACGCGGCCATGCTGTCGCCCGCGATACCACCGAACACCGTGGAATTCGCCACGCCGTTGCCGCCGAGCCGGTTGGCGCCATGCACGCCACCCGAATCTTCACCGGCAACGTACAAACCATGCAGAGCGGTACTGCAGTCGGTATCGAACTCGACGCCGCCCATCATGTAGTGCGCGGTTGGCACGACCTCGACACGCCCCGCGGCAAGATCGAAGCCACAATCGGCGCAGCGCGTTACCATGCCTTTGAACTTCTCGCGCACCATGTCCGCGCCCAGGTGTTTCATTTCGATATAAACACCGCCGTGCGGCGACGCCTTGCCGGTGCGGATTTCCCCGTATATTGCGCGGGAGACGATATCACGCGTCGCGCGCTCGGCGTGCTCGTGGTAACGCGGCATGAAGCGCTCGCCATCACCGTCCAGCAAATACCCGCCCGCGCCGCGCAGGCCTTCCTCCAGCACCGTCCCGGTCATGCGCGTATCCCTGCCTGCCAGCAGACCTGTGGGGTGAAACTGCACCATTTCCAGGTCGCGCAAGATCAGGCCCACGTCCAGCGCCATCGCCATACCGTCGCAGGCTTTATCGCCCGACGGGGTGTGATAGCGATACATGGTCGGGCCGCCGCCCGCCGCCAGCAGCACCGCCTTTGCCTGTACGAAGCGAAACTCGCCGGTTCTGATGTCCGTCATCAACACGCCGGCGAGCGCATCGTTCTCGGCCGTCGGAATCAACGCCAGCGCGCGATGTTCCTCCAGGCGTCTGATCGGCCGCGCCCATGCCTGTTCGGCCAGGCGATTGATGATCTCGATTCCGGTCAGATCACCCTTATGCACGGTCCGGTCAAAGCTCTGCCCGGCGAACGCCTTCTGATGCAAAGTACCGTCGGGATTGCGATCGAAAAAGCAGCCCAGCTCGTTCTCCAGCTCGTGAATGCGCGCAACCGCATCTTCAACGAGACGCCACGCCAGCTCCTGTTGCGGCAACCACTTGCCACCGACAATCGTGTCCATGAAATGCCGCTCGAGCGAATCGCCCGGCGCCAGCGCGACGTTGTAACCACCCTGCACCATACGCGTGCAACCGCACTTGCCCAGCAAACCCTTGACCGCAATCGTGATGTCGAGATCGGGGTCGTTCTTGTATGCGTGCAGCGCGGCGAACAGACCGGCGCCGCCGCTGCCGATAATCAAAATGTCTGTCTGCAGGCGCTCGACGTGCATCAGGCGTTAAACAAAAACAACAGCCCAGCCAATACGGCTACACCGAAACCGACGCTGATAAAAACTTTTTGCTC
>JBPCXK010000861.1:0-6291 GCA_051008635.1 Gammaproteobacteria bacterium | reverse complement strand
GTCGACAGCCTGGAGCGTTGACCAGGCCTTGCAGGAGCACACCTATTATTACTGGCGCGTGATTGTCACCGACGAGCACACGGCGCAAACCGTAAGCCGGACAAGCATGTTCTTTGTGAACCTGGCGAACGACGCGCCGACAGCGCCGGGCATCAGTCGGCCGCTCGACGGTGCCGAAGTTGCGGAGCCTGTTGTGGAGCTGGTGGTCGACAATGCAGGCGATGTTGACGGCGATGCGCTCGACTATCTGTTCGAGCTCGATGTCGTGCCCACGTTCGACAGTCCGGGCAGGAAAATTTCGGATCCGATTCGCGCGGGAGTGGGTACCACCAGCTGGAGCGTGCTGGTCCTCGAGGAAGACCGAACCTACTACTGGCGCGTGAAAGCCACCGATGGAAGCGCCGATGGTCCCTGGGTGACCGCCAGCTTCATGCTGAATGTGGCAAACAACGCGCCCGCGGCACCGATCGCCAGCAACCCGGGTAACGGTGCGTGGGTGGCGACGTTGATGCCCACGCTGGAAGTAAATCGCGCCGTCGACCCCGAAGGCGATGCGGTGGCCTACCGTTTCGAGCTATATGATGACGCCGGCCTGGCCAGTCCGGTCGCGCAAGCGACGTCCGTTGCCGGCATCTGGAGTCCTGAGGCGCTGCTGGTGAACAATCAGTGGTACTACTGGCGCGTGCAGGCCGTGGATGAGTCGGGCGCCGGTAGCGACTGGTCGCCCGTGGCTCGATTCTTCGTCGATGACAACGGCGTGGACGACGCGCCGACCATCCGCTTGCTGACTCTTGAGCAAGACATCGTTGTCGAAGATGGCAGTATCGAGATTCATTGGGATGACTACGACCCCGACAGCAGTGCAACGATCTCCCTCTACTACGACGCGGGCGCCGATCGTACCGGTGAGGGCGGCGTACTGATCGCGGAAGGCCTCTATGAGGACTTCGATGGCGCCGACGACAGCTACACCTGGAATCTTGCCAACCTGCCGGCGGGCAGTTTCAGCATCTACGCGGTCATCGATGACGGCAATACGTCGAAGACCGTTTACGCCGACGGCGTCGTGAAGCTCGTGGCGACAAGCGCCATGGCGCACATGCTGCGACCCGAAGCGGGTTCTTTGCTGACCGCCTCAGCCGTCACGTTCGAGTGGAGCGCGGGCGATGCGGCGAGCCGCTACCGCCTGGACGTCGGCAGCGCTGAGATGGAAGCCTCGGGTGGGTCAGAAGGCGATATCTATTCGGGCCAGTTCGACGCGGATGTGCTTGGCGCGGCCGTCACCGGGCTGCCCCGCAACGGCGCCAAGGTTTACGTGCGGCTATGGTCAAAAGTCGAGGGCAACTGGATCTACAGGGATTACGAGTACCAGACCGAGGCCGGCGCGGATTCGGCGGGCGGTGGTGGCGCGTTCAGCCCCGCGTTGCTGCTGGCGTTGTTGCCGATGTTGCCTGTGTACCGAAGAAAGTCAGTGCGCTAGCAGGGTGTCGCAAACGCCCGGTTTTCGTACAAGCGGCTTCAGCCAGGTTGGTTTGGCCCAAACGCCCGAAGCTGACGCCACTCTGCCATGGCGGCGGAGCGATTGAGTTTGAAGTTTTGGCGATTGTAAAAGTGACGTTCTTGGTTGAAATGGTTGTGGATTGATGCGTGAACGGCGGCGAATGTTTGAAGCGACTTCGCGCTCCTGAATTTCGCCATTGCCCGTTCTCGTCGCCGGAAGGGCTGGTGTGAATTTTCGGCTCGGTTGTTGAGCCAGCGGCCGGTCTCTTGGCGTGCTTCGTTGCCAATCTCTCTCATGGCTGCCCGGTATGAGCGAAGGCGATCCGTACCGATTCCACTAGGCATACCGTTTCGTAGCTGATGTCGATACCACGTTCGTCGAGCAAGTCTTCGACCTGCCGCAACGAGAGTGGGAAGCGGACATACATCATGACCGCCAGACGGATAACTTCGGGTGATGTCTTGAAATACCGGAACGGATTGCGCATCAGCGCAGACTACGAGATAAACTATGCTGGCTCAAGATGATTTGCTCCGACAAAGCCTCGGACTCTAATTCGGTTGTGCACAGCCATCACTAAGCAGCACGCTGTGCCGCGCCAAGCTGTTTCTTGGTGGGTTGTTTGAACGAGTATTTCAATTGACCCCCCGTCTTCGACAGGAGGCGAACAAGATAATCAATCGAAAACGGTTGCGCACTCAAACCGGTGCGCCGTATCAAGGAAAGCCTGATCCAATCGGAATGGGAGAACATCGAGCGCATCCTGCTCTCTTTGGCGCTGAAATCCACCTCGCAAAGCGTCATTGTCTCCAAGCTCAGCAGTCATCGGCGCCAGAACCGCACAAAACAAGCGCTGTGGGAGTTCGAGCACATCATCCGCAGCTTATACTTGCTCGACTACGTGGACTCGCCATTACTGCGTCGAAATGTCCATCGTGCCCTTAACCGCGGGGAAGCCTACCATCGCCTGCGGCGCGCGATTGCCTACGCGTATGGTGGGCGGTTCCGAGTCCGTTCTCAGCATGAACAGGAACTCTTGTGCTCAGCGCCCTGGAAAATCAGTCGAATCAAGGTGCCATTGACACGTTGCAGCGCGTGACGCCACTGGCCTGGCAACATATCAATTTCTACGGTAGATATTGGTTCGACGGGGATCTCAGGCCGATTGACCTCGCTAAAGTCGCTGCAGAGTTGGCCCAATCGGATTCGAAGCAGTGGGGGCTAACCGCTTGAATCAGCCAATTCCTACTGCACCTTTTCGGGCATATGCGGTTTCCGGGAATATGCGGAGTAAGCTGCCGTTGGGCGGCGGTAACCTCATTAGGATCAGTTAGTTTTTGCAATTCTGTTTGCTGATCTCATCGGCATATTACTGCCGTCCTTCATACCAATGATTGAAGGAGGGCAGCATGCTCACTACTTATTTCAAACGCCAGACGACGCTGGCGAGCTACTACGCGGGCCCCGCCGGACCTTATCTTGACGATTTCACCGACTGGCTAGCGCAGCGTGGCTACCAACACGAGTGTATCCGCGGTCGCGTTCGGGGCGCAGTCCAGCTCGGGGTCTGGGCTCAGACGACTGGCTGCAGCCTGCAACCGTTGTCTCTCGCCACACTGAATGACTTTCGCGGTTACCTGTCAAGCCGTGGTCGACTTCTCTACTCGGGAGGACAGCACTCAATACGTTGGCTTGGTGCGCAGCGCTTTGTCGAGTTTCTTCAGGTTGAGCAGCTCGTAACACCGCTCAGTGCCTCCGCGCCGGCCGTTCAACCAGAACTGCTACAGGCATTCAAGCAGTGGATGGAAGTTCACCGAGGCGTAAGGACATCAACGCTCACCACCTATTGGCCGCACTTAGTGGACTTGCTGACAAGCCATGGTGAACGCGCTGAGCACTTCGATGCCGCTCAGCTAGGAACCTTTATCCTAGGCTACGCTGAGCGCAGTGGTCGTTCGGCGGTAAGAACGCGGGTGAAGGCAACGCGTATGTTTCTGCGCTTTTTGATTGCGACCGAACGCTGTCAGCCGGGATTGGAGGCCGCGGTCCCCACCATTGCCGAGTGGCGACTATCAACGCTACCTCGCTATTTGCCACCTGAGGACGTTAAGCATGTGATCGCCGGGTGCGATGACTCAACAGCCATCGGCATCCGTGACAAGGCCATCATTTTGCTACTGGCTCGGCTAGCGTTGCGTGCGAGTGAAGTGGCTGGCTTGCAGGGTGACGACATCGATTGGTCGCAGGGCACGTTCAGCGTCGTAGGCAAAAACCGACGTGAAGCGAGGTTGCCCCTGCCGCAGGAAGTGGGTGATGCGTTGCTACGTTATCTGGACATGGCACGTCCCCCGGTTGACAGCACCCGCGTGTTCATCACCGCGACCGCACCATGGAGGCCGATCACTCGCTACGTCGTCAAGTCTGCGGCGGCGCAGGCGATACGACGCGCCGGTGTCGAGGCGCCGTCATTCGGCGCCCATGTCCTGCGTCATTCGGCTGCGACTGCGATGCTGCGCGAGGGCACATCCCTGCAGGTGATCGGCGAAGTGTTACGTCACCGTCGTATCGACACCACCGCCCACTACGCCAAGGTCGACGTTGGGCTGCTGCAGCAGGTCACCAGACCGTGGCCGGGAGCGCCATCATGTTAATCGATGCCATCGACACGTATCTGGCTGTTCGCCGTGCAGGTGGGTTCAAGCTTAAGGGGGACGAGCTTTATCTCTACAGCTTTGCCCGATTTGCCGTTGGCCACGGCGACACTCATGTGGTCGCGAGAACTGCGATTGCGTGGGCGGAGCAAGCGTGCTCGGAGCCACAACGTGGCAATCGCCTGAAGGCTGTCACCCGCTTTGCACGCTTTAGCCGTGCCGTCGATAGTCGCCACGAGATCCCACCGCAGGGCGTCTTCTGCGCGCACAGGCGACGACCGACGCCGTATCTGTTTACCGACGGAGAGGTCCAGGCGTTAATGAACCAGGCGGCGCAGCTTGGTCCGCTCGGTTCCTTACGACCGCATACGTACAGCACCTTGATCGGCCTGTTGGCTGCAACTGGTTTGCGGATCTCCGAGGCGCTTGGCTTGCGCTTTCAAGACCTTACCGCAGACGGGTTGGTGATCCGCGAAACGAAGTTCCGCAAAAGCCGGTTGGTGCCACTGCATATGACCACACGCGTCGCGTTGGAGCAGGACCTGTTCAAGCGCACACAGCTGGCGGCGCTCGATGACCATCTGTTTGTCTCGCGCCGGCGCCGTGCGCTGGGCCCACGCGTTGTCTACGAGACATTCATTCAACTCCTGAACGCTGCTGGTCTTCCCCGACAATCCGGTCAACCTCGGCCACGGCTGATCGATTTTCGCCATTCCTTTGCTTCGAACGCTTTGCTAACTTCCCCCGACGGTCGCCACGCAATTGGCCGCCACATGCTGGCGTTGATGACCTACCTGGGTCACGCCCATCCAAGCAGCACGTTTTGGTATTTGGAAAACTCTCCTCAACTGGTCGGTGACATCGCCCAGGCGTGCGAACAATGGGTCGAGGAGAACAAGCCATGACGCCGATCGCTCCCCATATCACTGCCTTCTTACGCGAGCGTTTGCCGCTGCAACGTGGTGCGAGCGAGCATACCTGCGACAGCTATTCGTACGCATTTCAGCTGCTATTTGAGTTTGCCAGCGAGCGACTGCGGGTCACGCCATCGGCACTGTGCCTCGAACAGCTCGATGCCTCCTTGGTGATGGACTTCTTGCAGCACCTGGAAATCAAGCGACATAACAGTGCGCGAACACGCAACGCCCGGTTAGTAGCGATCAAATCCTTTATGCGTTTTGTCGAACATCGGGTGCCGGCGTCGCTGGAACAGAGTCGACGCATCCTTGCGATTCCGGCGAAACGAACGGAAAGTCGATTAATCAACTATCTAACGCTTGAGGAGATGCAAGCGGTGCTCAACGCACCGGATCTTCGACGCCGCCATGGTATCCGCGACCGTGCGATGCTGCACCTGTGCTTTTCGGCTGGGCTTCGGGTTTCAGAGCTGGTTGGTCTACCGTTACAGGCGCTTGAGTGGCAACCTTCGCCGAATGTGCGTATCCAAGGCAAAGGCCGCCGAGAACGGGTGTTACCACTCTGGAAGCAGACCGCTGTCGACCTACGTGCGTGGCTGGGCGTACGGGGACAGTCGCCGGCGCCGGAGCTGTTCATCAACGCACGCGAGCAGCCGATGACTCGCTCGGGCTTCGAGTATGTGCTGAAAAAACACGTTCAAGCGGCCGTTGAAAGTTGTCCGTCACTAAAGACAAAACGGATTTCGCCTCATGCTCTGAGGCACACCGCGGCGATTTTGGTGTTACAAGCTACCGGTGATATCCGCAAAGTATCGCTTTGGCTCGGTCATACGGAACTGCAAACGACCGAGGCTTACTTGCGAGCCGATCCAACTGAGAAGCTTGAAGCGATGAGCGCCTTCGTACTACCTACCCTTAAACGTGGTCGGTTCCGGGCACCCGACAGATTGATCTCATCCCTACATCACGCCTGAATATGCTGAGCGATTAGAGCCAAAGTGCCTGTTGGCTTCGGCTCTTTCAAGCGTTGCTCCGCATATTCCAGGAAACCGCATATCGCCGAATATGCGGCGCACTACATATTCGGGCGTTTGGGCCAAAATAACCAGCCACGAATAGACAAGCACTTTTGATTCGCGCCTCTTTCTATACGTTCCACACCTGCTATCTGTGTCTGCTGCGCGATAGCTGATACCTATCATTGATATATACTATCCTGATG
>JBPCXK010000860.1:0-3570 GCA_051008635.1 Gammaproteobacteria bacterium | reverse complement strand
CGGTTTGGTCGATCAGGTTGTAGCGCGGAATCAGCACGGGGTTGCCCGCGCCGTCCAAACCAGGTCGTAGCTCGGGCACCCGGGATGTGCCGTTGAAGTGCGATACGCCGACGTCCCATGGGCCGTAAGTCGTCTTCAACCGTATGGCCCAGTCAATGTGCCGTTCCTCGTGGCCGGATTCGTAGCTCGGGCTGTCCGTGTCGACGGCCAGTGGCGTGCGCACACGCCCCTTGGCGCCGGGAAAGGTGCGCTCGCGAAAACCGGGCAGTACGAAAAACTCCGCCGCGCCCCACTCCGGCAACCAGGTCGCATGGATCATGGGCTGCCCGAGCTTGTCCTCGCCATCGATGTTCTCGACGAGGTCGGTCTGGTTGATGATGTCGACCAGGTGCTGCGACTCGGTCACACCCCAGAAGACCTTGCCGAGGCCGACGCGCCATTCCCAATTGCCGGCAAGCGCAAGCACATTGAGCTCGCGCAGGTCAAAATGCGTGCGCTCATCGTCTCGTGAGTCGAGGCGGAAGAACGGTTCGAACACGAGAGCGAAATCCCCGCCGCGCCATTCGTGATAGAACTCGGGCTGCGTGTAGAGTGAGGCGTTGAAATCACCTTGCCGGGTGTCGAGCGCTTCTTGGGGGAAATAACGTGACTCGCCGGAGACGTTGCCTGACCATTCGCCGGCGAGCGCATGGTGGGTGGGTGCGCCAAGGGCGACGAGAACTGCTATCAAATATCGTTGCAACATGATGGAAGGAATTTGTAGGAGCGGCTTCAGCTGCGAGTCAAAAAGCGCTTTCCTACTGGCGGCTGAAGCCGTTCCCGCAAAAACAGGAGCGGTCTGTATGTCGATGAATTATGCGGTGCCGACCGGCTTCCACCAGTTGGGCTACGGCGCTAACGAACCCGCGCTAACGTGTTGGCATTAAAATCCTTATCGCTGAGCCCGGTTTTGAACGTGTAGCTCGACCACTGCAGCAGCGTGCTTTTGCCGTTCTGATGGTTCTGCATGAACATTTCGTCCGCCCGCCAGTAGCGGCCGATGTACTCCTGATAGCCGCTCCATTCCAGTGTTTTCAACAGCGCGTCCTTGCGATCGTAGAACTGCGCCTTCACCGCACGGTACTCGGCCTTGTCGATCCACACGATCTGACGCGTGTAACCGGAGTGTTCGTACTGCGGGTAGCGCTCCATCACGTGGCATTCCCAGCCGTCGCCGCACGCCTCCTCGCGCAGATACTTGTATTTGTACTTTTCGACCTCCTGCGAACCGAGGTCCTCGAAGGCGAACTCGCTGCCCATGAACGGGCCGGACTTGTTCTTCGAGTTGATGCGCTTGACGCGTTTGAGCGCGGGCAGATACAACCACTGATCATCCGGCTCGAGTCCGTGGGAGAAGGTGAGCTGCGCAGTGCCTTTCACATCCCTGGGGCGGTCGAACACGGACAGGCTTTTGTCGCCATCACCATTGACCTCCAGCGTGCGTATACGAATGTTGCGCACGCTCTCCTCGCCTCGGCGGTTCTTGAGGGTCATGATCATGTCGGCGGTAAAATCGCCGAAACCGGCGTCGCGCTCATCGGCGGCAACCGCGATCGCGAGCCCTTTTTCTTCCGCGCTGTCTGCCCAGGCACTAGGCGGAAGCAGGCCGCATATCAGAAACACCAGCATCTTTCGCATCGCGTCTTTCCTCGAGTTTCATGAGTAAAGGGGGTAGGAACAGGAAATCCATGAACAAGGCAATGGCAATGGTGATTGCGGTCAGCAAACCCATACCGGAGTTGAGTTCAAACGCGGACTGCGACAGGACCAGAAAGCCCGCCAGTAGAACCGCTGTCGTCACCGTCAGCGCCACGCCTACAGTGGAAAATGCATAACGAACGGCGTCCGCTGGGCTCAGATTCTGTTCCCGTCTCGCGCGCACATATTTGCTGAGAAAGTGCACCGTATCGTCGACGACTATACCCAGCGTCATCGCGGCGACGACGGACAAAGAAAGCCCGATTTCTCCCACAAGCACTGCCCAGACGCCGAACGCAATACCAACCGGTACGAGGTTCGGGATCAGACTGATGAGGCCAAGCTTCAGCGAGCGCAGCGCAAAAATCAGAATCATCGAAATCACCACGAGCGCCAGCGTAGTCCCGAACAGCATGCTGCGGATGTTACGCTGACCGATGTGCGAGAACATGACCGTCGGGCTCGCGCCATGCGCCACGAGCTCTGGCGTGTTTTCCTGCTGCCATTCGGCGACGCGCTTTTCCAGATCCAACACCTGAATAGTTGAAAGCGTCTGCAACGTTACCGACACGCGCGTGGAGGATTTGTCGACGTTGATCTGGTTGTTCAAATCCAGACCGTATGGTAACGACATTTCGTATAGCAACAAATATTGTGCAGCCAGATCCCGTTCAGCCGGTAAGTTGTACTTTTGCGGATCGTCGGCGTGCATGTTCTTGTTGAGTCGTTTGAAGATGTCGGTGACGACGTTCACATGCATGACTTCGGGTTGTTGGCGTAGCCAGTCGGCAAAGGCATCGACCTGCTTCAGAAATGCAGGATCGCTTACACCCCCCGAATCGCCGCTCTGCAACGAGTAGTCGACAAAATACATGCCGGTCATATTCTCGGTAACGATGTCGGAGTGCCGTCGGAACTCGATGGATTCGTCGAAGTAATGGACGAACACATCGTTCAGCTCATTGCGGGGAATCAACGTAACGAAAACGATTGTCAGCAAACCCAACGACCAGAATAGCGGCCGGCGCCGTTCGATGACGAAATTCGCCAGGCGCTCCATTGTGCGCGAGCCGTCGCTGACACCTTGTTTCACCCGCACCGGCAAAACTGCCATCAATGCAGGGAGAAACAATACGCTCAGGACAAAGGCGTACATCACACCCATGGCCGTGATGTTGCCGAGATCATGAAACGGCGGCGCGTCGCTGAAATTCATGCTCAGAAAACCGATGGCTGTGGTGACTGAGGTCAGAAAAATCGGGTGCAGGTTGATGCGCAGGCTCTCGCGTATTGCGTCGTGTTTAGCCATACCTTGGCGCATGGAGTGCAGCATGGTGCTGAGAAAGTGCACGCAGTCGGCCACTGCAAGTGTGAGGATGATGGTCGGCGCGGTTGCCGACGGCGGCGTGAGCTTTATTCCCAGCCACCCGGTCGAGCCCATGCCAAGCATGATCGAGAAAAAGATCACGATGAGCGCCGCGATGGTTCCGGTGATGCTGCGCAGAAAGATGAACAAGCCCACGACGATCGCCAGAAACGCCAGTGGAATCAGAAACTTCATGTCGTTCTGCGACGCTTCCGGAAACGCGTTGTTCAGCAACACAACGCCAGTGGTGTAGAACTCGATATCGGGATATTCGGTCTGGATCGGCTGCAGGAGCTCTCCTCTGACAAAGGAGACGACCTCCGGAACCTCGTGCAAGCCCTCACCCGGTAACTCGACTGTGATGTTGACGCCGGTCGCATGCGCCTGCGGCGACAGCAGCCTGCCGACGAGCAACGGTTCGGCGAGCGCGATCTGCCTGATTCGCTCGAGATCGCCATCGCTCAGGT
>JBPCXK010000859.1:0-12960 GCA_051008635.1 Gammaproteobacteria bacterium | reverse complement strand
CGCCCGCGTGGTCAACTCCTTCATGGCGTGGAAACGCCAAGGCCGCAAGCTTGTCGATCAGCTCCTGGGTCACTTCAATCTGCCGACCCGGCGCGAGGCGGACACCACCCACGAGCGTGTACAAACGCTGCTTCGTGACCAGCGTGTACTGCATGCCGAAATCGCGGCTCTCCGCGAGGAGCTGGATGCGCTCAAGGTGAACCGAAAGCGCTCACCGCGCAAATCCCGGAGCAGACCGACGGCTGTGAGAAAGTCGCCGCCCAAGAAGAAAACGGCTGACTGAGAATGTCGACTGATTCCAAAGGGCCGGCGCCATTTCAGATCACACCGGAACAAATGTGGTCCGAAGTCACGGCGTTCAATCAAAAGCTCGCCAGCGGCCTGCAACACCTTGCCGGATGCGGTGAGATCAGTACCGGGGTAACGCCAAAAGAGGTTGTCTATCAGGAAGACAAGCTCACGCTATACCGTTACGAGTCGGGTCGTGTGCGCAACCCGGTGCCGGTGTTGATCGTCTATGCACTGGTCAACCGCCCGTACATGGCCGATCTGCAGGAGAACCGCTCGATGGTGAAAGGGCTACTCGACGCCGGGCTGGATATATACCTGATCGATTGGGGTTATCCGGACCGCGCTGACCGGTTTGTTACGCTGGACGATTACGTCAACGGCTATATCGACCGCTGTGTCGATGCGATTCGCGAGAGCCATGGTGTAGAGCAGATCAATCTGCTGGGCATCTGCCAGGGTGGCACCTTCGGTCTGTGCTACAGCGCACTGCACCCGGGCAAGATCGCCAATCTCATCACGATGGTGACACCCGTCGATTTCCACACACCCGACAACCTGCTGAGCCGCTGGGTGCAGAAGATCGACATCGATCTGCTCGTGGACACGATGGGCAATATCCCCGGCGAGCTCCTGAACTGGACTTTTCTTTCGCTCAAGCCGTTTCGTCTGACGGGTCAGAAATACGTCGATATGGTCGACGCGCTCGTCGATGAGGAAAAAACGCGTAACTTCATGCGCATGGAGAAGTGGATCTTCGACAGCCCGGATCAGGCCGGCGAGACTTACCGTCAGTTCGTCAAGGACTTCTTTCAGGCCAACGCGCTGATCAAGGGGGACGTGGAGATTGGCGACGAGACAGTCGATCTCGGCAACCTCAGGATGCCGGTGTTGAACATCTACGCGGAACAGGATCATCTGGTGCCGCCGAGCGCGTCAAAACCCCTGCGCGATCACGTAGGGACCCGCGACTATACGGAGCTGGCCTTTCCTGGCGGACACATCGGTATTTATGTGAGCGGCACCGCGCAGCGGACCGTTCCGCCGGCTATCGGTGCATGGCTCGATGAGCGCACCTGAGAGGAGGGCGGGCCTGGGATAGAACGCGGGCATGCGCGCCAAACCGGCCTGAAGCGCATAGTAGACCCGGCATTTCCGCCCGAGTGTGCTGCGTTGCACCATATATTGCCCGTGGCGCACGGCAAACCGGGCCTTACGACGGCAATCTCCGGGCAAAACTCTTGACATGGCGTTCAGACCTGCGTATTGTGCATTGCACCATACATGATGCACCGCACAAATTTGTGCCCATTACACTCCAGGAGTTAGAACCATGTACGAGCAAGTGTTTGATTCACCGAACGAAGTGAGCCGTAAAGCCCTCGAAATGGGCAAGGAGCTCGCAGACATCAATGGGAAGATCGTCAACTCCCTGTTCGAGAAGCAGGTCGAGCTGCTGAATACCTGCGTCGAAAACAGCAGCCAGGAACTTGATGCACTGAAGGGCGTGAACAGCGTCAATGACGCGGTCGCGGTCAACGTCGAGCTGGCTCAGAAGAACGCAGCGGCGGTGAGCAAGGCCCTGAGCGAGACATACAAAGTCCTCCAGGCGGCGGCCGAGAGCTACAACGACCTGTTCGTGGCTGGTGTCAAGCCCGTCAAAGCCGCTGGCAAAAAAGCAGCCTGACTCGTCTCGTAGCGAAGCAGCAAGCCCCCTCCACCGTGTACGGGAGGGGGCGCTCGTAAGCCGACGGTAGATGAATCAAGTCAGTGGTCAGTAAAGCATCAACCGCAGCGCAGGTTCCAGACCCCGCTCAGATGTCGGCAACACTCGCCCGGATAGTGGATCGCAGCCAGCGGCTGGTACGGGATTTCGTCGCTCGCCAAACGCGCAGCGAAATGCGTCAGCCTCGGTCTCTGGACCCTGTAGGCGCTGGTGGGGCGTTTCAGGAGTTTCTCGCCAGGTTGGTGTCGAACCCCGTGACCCTGCTCGAAGCACAGACGAGGTTCTGGCGTGATCAGGCGTTGCTGTGGCACAGCTTCACGCAACGTGCGCTCGGCGCCGACTCCAGCCCCATCATCACCCCGGGTGAGGACGACCGCCGGTTCGGCGGCGAAAGCTGGGAAACCAATCCGGTATTCGACTACATAAAGCAGTCATATCTCCTGGTCTCGCGGTATGCATTCGACTGCGTCGAGGGTGTTGAAGGTCTCGACGCGCATTCAGCCCGCAAGGTGGCGTTCTGGACCCGGCAGTTTGTCGATGCCCTGTCACCCACCAACTTCGCGGTGACGAATCCCGAAGTGCTTCAGCGCACGATGGACACCGGCGGCGAAAACCTGCTCAAGGGCCTCAGCAATCTGCTCGAGGATCTGGAAGCCGGCAAGGGTCAGCTCCGGATCAAAATGACCGCCGCCGACAAATTCGAGCTGGGCGAAAACATTGCAGTGACGCCGGGCAGGATCGTGTATCAAAACGAGCTGATGCAGCTCATCCAGTACACGCCCTCGACACACACGGTCTATAAAACGCCGCTGCTCATCATCCCGCCGTGGATCAACAAGTACTACATCCTCGATCTGCGGCCCAGGAACTCATTCATCAAGTGGGCGGTCGACCAGGGCCACACCGTGTTCGTGATTTCCTGGGTCAACCCGGATGAACGTCTGGCGAACAAGCGCTTCGAGGACTATGTGTTCGAAGGGCCGCTGGCGGCGCTCGACGCAATCGAACAGGCGACGGGCGAGCAAAGAGTCAATGCCATTGGCTATTGTCTCGGTGGCACTTTGCTGGCCACCACCCTGGCTTACATGAAGCGCACCGCCGATGAGCGGATCAAGTCCGCGACGTTCTTCGCGACCATGGTCGACTTTGCCAGGCCGGGCGAGCTTGGCGTTTTCATCGACGAAGAACAACTGCGCAACCTGGAAGCGCAGATGAAGGAGACCGGCTATCTGGACGGCAGCGAGATGGCGCAGACCTTCAATCTGATGCGTGCGAATGATCTGATCTGGAGCTTTGTCATCAACAACTACCTGATGGGCAAGGACCCGTTCCCGTTCGACCTGTTGTACTGGAACTCGGATTCGACGCGCATGCCCTATACCATGCACCAGTTTTACCTGCGCAACCTGTATCAGGATAACCTGTTGCGTGAGCCGGACGGTATTGCAATCGGGGACACGCCTATAGACCTGCGCGCCATCGATACACCCACCTACGTGCTGTCGACGCGCGAGGACCATATCGCCCCATGGACGTCGACCTACGCGGCAACCCAGCTGTATAGCGGCTGCGTTCGCTTTGTGCTGTCGAAGTCCGGTCACATAGCCGGCGTCGTGAACCCGCCGGCCGCGCACAAGTACGGCTATTGGACGAACGAGGTGCTGCCGGGCGATGCGGACGAATGGTTGGCCGGCGCCGAGCGGCACGACGGCTCCTGGTGGCTGGACTGGAAGAAGTGGATCCGCCGATATCAGGGGAAGAAAATAGCCGCGCGCCAACCCGGCGATGGTGCGCTGGATGTGATCGAGGATGCGCCCGGAGAATACGTTAAAGTGCGCGCGTCGTAGGGGTAGAGTTACGGAGCCAGCGTAGCTCAGGTCGACAAACTTACGTGGAGGATAAGATTATGACGGATGTCGTGATTGCAAGCGCCGTGAGAACGGCGATCGGTGGTTTCAATGGTGGTTTTGCCTCGCTGTCCGCGGCGGACCTCGGAGAGGTCGCCATTCGAGAAGCCTTGCAGCGCGCGCGAGTCGGCGTTGAAGATGTCTCGGAGGTGATTCTCGGTCAGGTCCTGACTGCTGGCACCGGGCAGAACCCGGCGAGGCAGGCGGCGATAAACGCCGGCATCCCGCAGGAGCGAACTGCCGTCACCATCAACCAGGTGTGCGGCTCGGGGGTGCGCTCCGTGGCCATGGGTTACCAGGCCATCAAGGCCGGCGACAGCGGCATCGTGATCGCCGGCGGTCAGGAGAGCATGAGCCAGTCGCGGCACTGCGCGCATCTGCGTGACGGTCAGAAAATGGGGAATCTCGAGTTCGTCGACACCATGATCAAGGACGGGCTGTGGGATGCCTTCAACGGCTATCACATGGGCACCACCGCCGAGAATGTCGCCGAGCGCTGGCAGATCACCCGTGATCAGCAGGACGCATTCGCCGCCGCCTCGCAAAAAAAGGCAGAGGACGCACAGCAAGCCGGCCGCTTCAAGGACGAGATCGTACCGGTCACGGTAAAGACCCGCAAAAGCGAAATCGTTGTCGATACGGATGAACATCCCAAAGCCGGTACCACGGCGCAAGCCCTGGCCAAGCTGCGTCCGGCCTTCCAGAAGGACGGTACCGTAACCGCGGGCAATGCCTCAGGCATCAACGACGGCGCCGCTGCCGTCGTGCTGATGTCCGCGGCTGAGGCGAGTCGGCGCGGCATCGAACCCGTCGCCCGCATTGTGTCGTGGGCAACTGCCGGAGTGGATCCTGCGGTCATGGGCAGCGGCCCGATTCCCGCCAGCCGCGCTGCGCTGAAGAGGGCAGGGTGGAGCGTACAGGATCTGGATCTGATCGAGGCCAACGAGGCGTTTGCCGCTCAGGCCTGTGCGGTCAACAAGGATCTGGCCTGGGATACCGAAAAAGTCAATGTTAATGGCGGTGCAATCGCGCTGGGCCATCCTATCGGTGCCTCGGGCACACGCATTCTGGTGACCCTGCTGCACGAGATGCAAAGGCGCGACGCGAAGAAAGGCCTGGCGACCTTATGCATCGGCGGCGGCATGGGCATCGCCATGTGTGTCGAACGCAACTGAAGGAGTTAGCCAATGACTACTGTAAGCATGAAAACCGATCTAAACGTTCCCGCCGACCAGGTCTGGGAGATCGTCGGCCGATTCAACGCGCTGCCCGACTGGCATCCCGCGGTCGAGAAGAGCGAACTCGAGGACGGCGGCAAGCTGCGCCGCTTGTCGCTGGTCGGCGGAGGCTCCATCGTCGAGCGACTGGAACAACTTGACGAGGAGGAGCAACTCTACCGCTACTCGATTATCGAAAGCCCCCTGCCGGTGGCCAACTACTCGGCCACCTTGCGCGTCAAGCCGTCAAAAGATGGCAAGGGTTGCAGCGTCGAGTGGTCGAGCGACTTCAATCCTGCGGGCGCCTCGCTCGAAGAAGCGACCAAGGCCATCCAGGGAGTTTACCAGGCCGGTCTCGATAACCTCAGCAAGCTCTTCGATGTCGGCCGCTGACAGCGCAACTTATCCGTATCAATGTGAACTACTTGAGAGGAACATCTGATGGCACGAGTCGCATTAGTCACAGGCGGCAGTCGCGGCATAGGCGCGGCTGTCTCCGTCGCTTTGAAGAACGCCGGCTATAAAGTAGCTGCCAACTATGCCGGCAACGAGGAGCGCGCCAACGCGTTCACCGAGAGCACCGGTATCCCCACGTACAGGTTCGACGTCAGCGACTTCAAGCAGTGCGAAGGCGGCGTGGCGCGCGTCAGCGAGGACCTGGGCGGTCCGATCGAGGTGCTGGTCAACAACGCGGGCATCACCCGTGACGGCACACTGCACAAGATGACGCCCGACAACTGGCAGGCAGTGCTCGATACGAATCTTGGCTCGTGCTACAACATGTGCCGCTGCGTAATCGACAGCATGCGCGAACGTAGCTTCGGCCGGATCGTCAATGTGGGCTCGATCAACGGCCAGGGTGGTCAATACGGTCAGGTCAACTACGCCGCCGCCAAGTCCGGCATCCATGGTTTCACCAAAGCGCTGGCCCAGGAAGGCGCGGCCAAAGGGATTACCGTCAACGCCATTGCGCCGGGGTATGTCGATACGGATATGGTGCGCGCCGTGCCCGAGAACGTGCTGGAGAAGATCGTGGCGCGTATTCCAGTCGGCCGCCTCGGGCGAGCGGAAGATATTGCCCGAGGAGTGCTTTTTCTCGTCGCCGATGATGCAGATTTTGTCACGGGCTCCACCTTGTCGATCAACGGCGGTCAGCATATGTATTGACGAAGGAAAACCCGCTTCATCCGAGCCAGACGGGGAGCCTCCGGGCTTGTGTTCCGGAGGTTCTTATTGACAGGCGTGTTGCTCGAATGGGGCGAACGGTTGACAATACGACACAGCATGTGTGGTTACGTCCGTACACACTGGCTGCGTGGACGAACCTGGAGCGTGCCAATGGCGAATGACCATGATTGAGCACAAGGCCCCCGCCTTCACTATCGGCATCGAGGAAGAATATCTGCTGATCGATCCGGGGACCAGGGATCTCGCCGCCGATCCGCCGGTGTCCATCCTGGAGCAGTGCACGCAGCGCGTGGGCGAGCGGGTGACCCCGGAGTTCCTGCGCTCGCAGATCGAAGTCGGCACAAAGGTCTGCAACACCGTTGCCGAGGTGACCGAAGACCTGCGGCGGCTGCGCCGCTGCATCCGCGACGTGGCGCAGGAACACGGATTCGCGATGATCGCCGCATCCACCCATCCGACGGCGGACTGGGACATGCAGATGCATACCGACAAAGAGCGTTACCACGTCCTGGCCCAAGACATGCAGACCGTGGCGCGGCGACTCTTGATTTGCGGCATGCACGTCCACGTCGGCATCGAGGACGGCGACCTGCGTGTCGACCTGATGAATCAGCTGAGTTATTTTCTACCGCACCTGCTGGCGCTGAGCACCTCCGCACCCTTCTGGCGGGGCCGGGACACGGGTCTGAAGTCTTACCGCATGGCCGTTTGGAACGAGCTGCCGCGCACCGGTCTACCGCCGCGGTTCGAGAGCTACAGCGAGTACCGACGCTTGGTCAAAGCGTTCATCAGCGCCGGTGTCATCCAGGATGCAACCAAGCTGTGGTGGGACCTGCGCCCAAGCGACCGGTTTCCCACGCTCGAGATGCGCATGACCGATATCTGCACGCGGTTGGAGGACACGATCTGCGTCGCCGCTCTTTACCGCTGCCTGTTGCGGATGCTGTGGCGCCTGCGGCGCAACAACCAGCGTTGGCGCATCTACGACCAGGCCATGGTGGCGGAGAACCGGTGGCGGGCGCAGCGCTACGGTTTCGACGAGGGCTTGATCGACTTCGGCAAAGGTAAGATCGTGCCCTATTCGGATCTGTTCGAGGAAATCGTCGAGCTCGTCCGCGAGGACGCCGAATTTTTCGACTGCGTTGCCGAGGTTGAACACGGCCGCACGATCCTGGAGCGCGGTACCAGCGCCCACAAACAACTGGCCGTCTGGCAGGCGGCGCGTAACGCCGGCAAAGACGATCCCTCGGCGCTGCGCGACGTGGTCGATAACCTGGTCGAGGAAACGGTGCACGGGGTATAGTGAGGAGACGAAGGCTGTATGGCTTGCGGGAGTATTAGACGTCCAGATCCTGGCGCCGGATAGCCGATGCAATGAATGCGCTACCCCCGCTCCTTACCGGCTCGATACGTGCGCCTCACCCACCCAGAAACAAACGCGCGACCTCCGGATTCGCGAGCAATTCGTCGCCCGGGCCGGCAAGCGCCAGCTCACCGGAGACGAGCACGTAGCCGATGTCCGCGAACTCCAAACCTTTTTTGGCGTTCTGCTCGACCATGATGATGGTCTTGCCTTCGTTGTGTTGAAGGTCGTCGAGAATCTCGAACACCATGTCGATGAAGCGTGGTTCAAGTCCAATGGAAGGCTCATCCACCAGTAGCACGTCGGGCTGCATCACCAGCGCGCGGGATATCTCGAGCAGCCGGCGTTCGCCGCCGGACAACACCTTGGCCGTATGTTTGCGGCGTGCGGCGAGGCGTTCGTATTTTGCGAACACCGTTTCGGCCGCCTCTTTGGCCTGGGCTGGCGTGTCCATCACGTAGCCGCCCATCCACAGGTTTTCTTCCACGGTCATGTCCGGGAAGACCGATTTATCCTGCAGGATGTAGGCGATTCGCGCTTTCTTCAGCTTATCGCTCGGCGACAGCGCGGTGACGTCGTGTTGCGCACCGGTGTCGCCCACCGTGATTCGTCCGGAGTAGATGCTCGTGAAGCCGAATATCGAATGCAGCACCGTCGACTTGCCTGCGCCGTTGGGCCCGATGAGGCACAAGGACTGGCCTTTGCCGATTTGCAGATTGAAGTCGTGCAGGATTTCCATGCGACCGTAACCGGCGCGCAATTGCTCGATGCTGACGAACGGATTGTCGCCCGCGAGTTTACCGATGGTCGCCAGATCGACGCCCGCGCCCAGTTCTTGCGCCTGGCGTGCGACGTCTTCGACCGAGATGACGGTATCCACCGAGCCGAAGTGGTAACCGCCCGCTTTACTTTTCTTGTCTGCCGCCATCAGTGCGCGCCCAGGTAGGCGTCGATCACGCGCTGGTCGTACTGAATTTTGTCCGGTTCTCCGTCCGCGAGCAACTCGCCGTGCGCCAGGCAGTAGATATGTTCGGCGAGATTCATGATCACGCGCATGTTGTGCTCGATCACGAACAGCGTGATGCCGAATTCTTCGTTGGCGTGCTTCAGGCGATCGATCAGACCGTTGATGAGAGTCGGGTTGATGCCGGCGGTGGGCTCGTCGAGCAGCAGCACCTTGGGTTCGTTCATGAGCGCCATGGCGAACTCGAGTAGTTTCTGCTGCCCGAAGGAAAGATCGCCAGAGGTCAGCAGGCGCTTCTGATACAAGCCGACGAACTCCAGCAAGTGCTCGGCCTTTTCGGTCAGCCCGGCCGGATATTTGCGGAACATGTCGGCGAACGTCGCGTTTCGATGTGGGACCGAAATCAACATGTTCTGCACGCAGTCCATCTTCGAATAGATGCGCGTTTGCTGAAAGGTCCGCAACAGGCCCAGGCGCGCGATCCGCTGCACTCTGAATTTGGAAATCTCCTGGCCCTCGAACCGGATCGAGCCTTCATCGATCGGGTGATAACCGACGATGGAGTTAAACAGCGTTGTCTTGCCGGAACCGTTAGGGCCGATCAGGCCGGTGATCTTGCCGTGTGGTACGTTCAGGGACACATTGTGATTGGCGACTACGCCGCCGAACGATTTGGAGACGTTTTGCACTTCGATGGTCGGCGTGGTCATTGTGCGCCTTCCGATCGCGATGTCATTTCCTGGTCGACGACCACGCCGAAACGCTGCGGCCAGCGATCTTTCATCCAGCCCAGGATGCCTTGCTGAAAGTACACCACGTTGATGATGATCAGCAGACCCAGCGCGATCCATTGCCAGCCGAGCAGATACGTCCAGGTGACCTCCTTGATCACGTGGAACAGCGTCGCGCCGATCACGGGACCCCACAGCGTGCCCTTGCCGCCCAGCAGGGCCATCGCAACCATGAAGATGCCGAAGGTGATGGTGGGAAAGGCGACTTCAAGCGGCTCGATAAAGCCCGTCATGTTGCCGAACAACGCGCCGGAGATACCGAGGAAGAAGGCCGATACTGACCACGCGGCCGTCTTGTGGCGTTTGGTGTGAACGCCCATGGCCTCGGCCTTTTCCTCGTCGTCGCGAATGGCGTTGATAGCGAGGCCGAAGCGCGTGCCGTAGAGCCATTTCAGGAACAGGAATGTCGCAATCGCCGAGGCGAAGCAGAGGACGTAAAACAGCAGGGCGCGGTCTCGCGGCCCGCCCGGAAACACGGGAATGGAAATACCGGAGCCCGCCCCGACCCATTCCCATGCCCCGATCAGCTCGCCCGCGGCCAGCGCGACGCCGAGCGTGCCGATGGCAAAATAGGGACCGCGCAGGCCGAACAGGAACGAGCTCATGATCAGCGCACAAATCACGCTGCCGAGCGCCGCGGCGATAATGCCCAGGAACCGGCCCGTGAAGTATTGCTGCGAATTGAAATCGACCCGGACCGCGCCGAACGCGGATGTGTATTCGCCGACGTCGTAGTACAGACCCACCTGCACCACGGCGCAGATGTACATGCCGATGCCGAAGAAGACGATGTTTCCGAGCGAGTTGTAGCCCATCTGCCCGCCCAGGGTGTCCCAGGTGAGCGCGAACAGGATCATGATCCACAGCACGGCGATCTGGAACGTGTAATTTCCGAACACGAACGGTGCGGCTATCCCGACCGCGAGCACGGCGAGCTGAAGTATCTTCTCGCCGCTCATCATTGCACCGCCTGACGCCGCCGTGCGTACTGGATCTGGCGCAAGATCAGCACCAGCACCAGCAAGCCGACGACGGTCGCCTGCTGAAACTCGGCGCCGAGCACGAAGCCGCTGTACTGCTCCGCCACGCCGAGGCCGAGCGCGGTGATGATCACGCCCGGCAAGTTGCCGAGCCCGGCCGCGGTCACGATCACGAACGCGCGAATCGAGTGCGGAATGCCGTAGAACGGCTGAATGACCCAGATCATGGAGATCAGCACGCCGGCGGCGCCGCAGATCGCGGCGTTGAGCGCAAAGGTAAACGCGTAGACGCGATCGGTATCGATGCCCATCACGCGCGCGGCGCGCGCATCTTGCGAGGTCGCGCGGATAGCTTGCCCGATGCGGCTGCGTTTCATGAAGATAACCACGACCGTCGCCAGCACCGCGCACAGCACGAGCGAGATGAGCTTGATGTTCGCGACCGTCACCAGACCGTCGAACAGAAAACGGGTTTCGTATCCCGACTCGGCCACCTTCACCTCGGGCCCGAAGGCGAGATTGAGGGCCTGCTGGATCACGATCGCCAGACCGAACGTGGCCAGCAACGAGGTAAACAAATCGCGCTCGATCACGCGCTTGATCACCAGGTGATAAACCAGCCAGCCGAGCGCGAACATGATGACGATAGCGGGCAACAACGCGAAGATGGGATGGATGCCGTTGTTGGCGCACACATAGGCGAAGTAACCGCCAACGATGACAAACTCGCCCTGCGACAGGTTCTTCACATTCATCACGCCCCACACGAGCGCGAGACCGTAAGCGGCGAGTGCAAAGATGGCGCCGATGAAAATCCCGTCCAGCAACAACTGGACGTTGAACACCGGCGCCTCGACCAGAATGGCGATGTTATCCAGCATAGACCAACAATCCCCTCCCCTCGAGGGCTAGCCCGCATATCCCATCACGATGACGGCGCTGGCTTGATCCTTGAATTCACAACGCATTTTCTTCTTCTCGGAAATACAGCCCGTATTCCTCGTTTCAGAAATGCCTTGTGAATTCAAATCTCTGCGCGATCATCTCGCCCCGCGGTGAGATATGCGGGCCAGGGTGGGGGCGGTTCCCCCTCCCGCCAGGGGAGGGGGAATCGGTTTTGCACTAGTTGGAACCGCGCGGATAATTCAGCGAATGCGACGCCCACTCGGACGGCGCCACCACGTTGTAGCTGCCACCCTGAATTTGTCGCAGCACCATCGGTTTGGCGATGTTGTTGCCCGCGTCCGAGAACTTGATGGGCCCGTAGAAGGTTTGCATATCGGTTGCGGCCAGTGCGTCGCGCACCTTTTCGGTGTCGAGCGACTGCGCGCGTTCGAAGGCATCCTTCCACACCATCACCGCGGCGGAGGCCTGCGCGGATTGATAGGGCACCGTGGTGTAGCCGTCGTAAGTGCTCCTGAACGTCTCGTGAAACTCCGCCGCAGTGCCCATGAGCTCATCCTTGTAGCTCAGCGTCTCTGCCCATTGCGTGGAGCAGAGGATGTCATTCGACCCGTCGCCGAACTTGTCCGTTACCTTGGCGGCCTCGCAGTGGGTCATCGCCATCATCGGTACATCGATCTTCATCTCGTTGACCTGACGCACCGCCGTGGCCGCGCCCTTGGAATGCCCGGATACGATCAGCAGATCCGGCTTCAGGGCCTTGACTTTGGTGAGTGTAGCGGCCATGTCGTTGAGATCTCGTGGCAGCTTGTCGTCGATTACGATCTTCATGTCGTACTTCTTGGCGTCATCCACGACGCCCGCCCGCACGTCCAGCGAAAACGGATCGTTCTCGAAGGCCATGGCGATCTTCACGTCGGACGGCTTCTTGCCGTTTTTTTCCGCCATTTCCGCGGCCAGGGTGATGGCGCTGGCCAGGTATTGTTCGGACGTCGACAACACGGCGAACATATACTTGTAACCCTGAGTGAACAGCGAGCGCGACGCGCCTTCAGCCTCGACCATCGGGATCTTGTATTTCTCAGTCACGGGCGCTGCCGCCTTGGTGGTGGCCGAGCTGTACGGGCCGAGCATGTACTTGATGCCGTCCTGCTGGATAAGGCGCTCGAGCAATTGTGCGGTGCGCGCGGGTGTGGATTCGTCGTCGTAGTATTTGACATCGAACATGTAGCGCTTGTCGCCGATCTTCACGCCACCGCTGTCGTTGATCATCTTGACCGCGAGATCGTAACCGTTCTTGGCGTGGATGCCGTTGGTGGCGTACTTACCGGTGAACGAGATCGCCGAGCCAAGTGTAATAGTATCCGCGGCATTGGCAGCCGGTAGAGCCATTGCGGCTATCGTGGCCAGTGCCACGCCCGCATGACGCAATAACTTCAACATGATCGTCCTCCTTAGAGTGTGGTGCCCACTCTTGTGAGCGGTGCTTAATTGTCCCGGACATGGTAACCAAACCGGCGGTACGGGAAAACACCTAATCGGCGTGGTAAGCTGCCGCCATCGGAGCCACGCGTTGCAGGCTCAAGGCCAGCCACAGGCTGACGCCCAGCACCGCCGCGACCGTCATCAAGTA
>JBPCXK010000858.1:0-3181 GCA_051008635.1 Gammaproteobacteria bacterium | reverse complement strand
CTAACCCGGCCTAGCCGGAACCAAAGATGTGCCTCTTCAACGGCGGACTTTACCACCCCTTGCCCACCGCAACGCCGGCGTTTGAGGCGCGCGGCCGTGGACAAGGCGTGGAAAAGTCCGCCTCGCTGGTGCGCGACCGCCGGCTGAGAAATTCTTGGTCTTTTTGTCCAAGATTTCACTGGTAAGGTACTAATCACCATTCCCGTTTCCGTCATTCCCATGCTCATAGAAGTTCTCATTGTTTGCCGGCTCGATCAACACCACGGACTGTGCGGCGATGCCCTCCCCGCGCCCGGCGAACCCCAGCCGCTCGGTGGTAGTCGCTTTGACATTCACGCGTGCCAGTTCGACAGCCAGATCACTGGCAAGGTTCGCACGCATCTGCGCAATGAAGGGCGCAAGCTTCGGCGCTTGCGCGATGATCGTGCTGTCAGCATTGCCTACGCGATAACCGCGCCTGGCGAGCAGGCCCGTAAGATGCCGCAGCAGTTCACGGCTGTCGATGTCGCGGTACCGCGGATCGGTGTCGGGAAAGTGTTGGCCGATGTCACCCAGCGCGGCCGCGCCGAGCAATGCGTCGCACAACGCATGGATGAGCACATCGCCGTCGGAGTGCGCGACGATGCCTTGTGTGTGCGCGATGCGCACACCGCCGATGACGATGTGATCGCCGTCGCCGAAGGCGTGCACGTCAAAACCGTGGCCGATACGCATTATGATTCCCGATTGCCCAGGTAAAATGCGGCGAGCGCCAGATCTTCCGGGCGCGTTATCTTGATGTTCTCGGCGCTGCCTTCGACAATCTGCGGCTGCAAGCCCGCGTATTCCATAGCCGATGCCTCGTCGGTGACCGCGTAGCCATCACTCGAGGCGCGCTGCAATGCGTCGCTCAGCGCCCGCAAACGGAACATCTGGGGCGTGAGTGCGTGCCACAGCGCCGTCCTGTCGACGGTCTCGCGAATGCGCGCATCGTTATCGCTGCGCTTCATGGTGTCGCGCACGGGTGTAGCGAGGATGCCGCCGACCGGATCATCGACCAATGTATCGATCAGCCGGTCGAGATCGGCCCGCGGCAGGTTCGGCCGCGCCGCATCATGGACGAGCACCCAATCTTCGGCGCTCGCGAACGCCGACAAGTGCCGCAAACCGTTGGCCACGGAGTGGCAACGCTCCTCGCCGCCGCTTACCGTTTCTATGTTGTTTTCGCCACGCAGGCCCAGCGCGGACCAATGACTATCGTCAGGCGCTAGCACCACGACGATGCCGGCGACCACGGGGTGGCTGGTGAAACAGTTTATGGTGTGTTCGATGACCGTGGCGCCCGCGAGCGGCAAATATTGCTTCGGTGCCGTTGCGCCGAAACGCGCGCCGGCGCCCGCGGCCGGGATGATGACCCAGAAGCGCTGGCGGGTCATTTGCGATGTGCGCGATCAGCCGCCGCTGCCGGACTCGACAATCTGATAAAACGTCTCGCCCTGCTTGATCATGCCCATTTCTTTGCGCGCACGCTCCTCGACAGCGTCGAGGCCCGTCTTGAGATCGGCGACCTCGGCTTCGAGCGCAAGGTTGCGCTCGCGCAGCAGCGTGTTCTCGCGCTCCTGTTTGCTCATGGCCTGCCGCAGGCTCCAGACTTCCGCAACATTGCCGTCACCGGCCCACAGCTTGAACTGTAGCGAGAGGAGCAGCACCAGCAGCGTTGCAGTCAGGATTCTCAAAACAGGCTGTACGCGTTTGTTTTCTCAAGACAATTGTTTGAAGGCGCCGGCGCCGGCATAACTGCAGCGGCCCGCCAACTCCTGTTCGATCCGCAGTAGCTGATTATACTTCGCCACGCGGTCGGAGCGACAGAGCGAGCCGGTTTTGATCTGCCCGGCGTTCGTTGCAACGGCGAGATCGGCGATGGTGACGTCTTCGGTTTCGCCCGAACGGTGCGAGATCACAGCGGTGTAGCCTGCGTCGTGCGCCATCGAGATCGCGGCCAACGTCTCAGTCAGCGTGCCGATCTGATTGAGCTTGATCAGAATCGAGTTCGCGACACCCTGGTCGATGCCCCGTTGGAGAATTTCGGTATTGGTGACGAACAGATCATCGCCGACAAGCTGCACCTTGGCGCCTACACGTTCCGTAAGCAATGCCCAACCTTCCCAGTCGTCCTCGGCCATGTCGTCTTCGATGCTGATGATGGGATATTGTTCGACCCAGCTCGCCAGATAATCCGCAAAACCCGCCGCATCGAAGCGCTTGCCTTCCGAGTCCAGCACGTACCTGCCGTTTTTGTAAAATTCCGAGCTCGCGGCGTCGAGACCGAGATAAATGTCCCGGCCGACCTTGAATCCTGCTTTTTCGATGGCCTGTAAAATGATCTCGATCGCCGCTTCGTTGGACGGCAGGTCCGGCGCGAAACCACCTTCATCACCGACAGCGGTGTTCATGCCGCGACTGTCCATTTCCTTCGCCAGGGCATGAAACACCTCGGCGCCATAGCGCACGGCATCGGCCATCGTGTCCGCGCCGACAGGCAGGATCATGAACTCCTGCAGATCGACACTGTTGTTGGCGTGCGCGCCACCATTGATGATGTTCATCATCGGCACCGGCAACCTGAACGGCCCGTGACCGCCGAGATGTTCGTACAGCGTGGTGTTGTTCTCGCTGGCGGCGGCCTTGGCGGCGGCAAGCGATACCGCGAGAATTGCGTTCGCGCCAAGGCGGGCTTTGTTCGGCGTGCCGTCGAGCTCGATCATGCGTTTATCGAGCCGCGCCTGACTGTCCGCGCTCACACCGAGCAAGGCTTCGCGAATCTCGTTGTTCACATTACTCACGGCTTTCTGTACGCCCTTGCCGGCGTAGCGTTTGCCGCCGTCGCGCAACTCGATGGCTTCGTGCGTGCCGGTCGAGGCGCCCGACGGCACCGCCGCGCGACCCGTGGCCCCGGAGCCGAGACGCACATCGGCCTCCACGGTGGGATTGCCGCGCGAATCGAGAATCTCGCGCGCGCTGATATCTACGATTTCGGACATCTAACCTTTCCCGTTTTGTTTATTCTGCAGGAGCCCTGTCGCCCCACCGGTCACGCTTGCCCCAAGCCATCTTCCCCAAACGGCCGTGACTTCGTCACCTCATCCAACGCCTTCAAAGTAATCAGCAACTCCTTCATCCGCGCCAGCGGCCAGGCATTGGG
>JBPCXK010000857.1:0-3939 GCA_051008635.1 Gammaproteobacteria bacterium | reverse complement strand
GCTGGAGCTTGTATGGGCGTTGTCCGCTGACGATAACGCTGCTGGCGGAGATGTAGCACGCTACGAAATCTATCGCAGTGATTCACGGCAGGGCCGCTATACGCGGATAGGACAGGTAGCCGCGGGTGCGTCACACTTCGGAGACACGACAGTCGGTGTCGGCAATGAGTATTTCTACTATGTGCGCACGCTCGATCTGGCAGCCAACCAGGCCGATTCCATTATCGTTGGCCCGGCCGCTGTTTCCGACGTTGCGGATACCGACGCGCCCGAAGACGCGAGCAACTTCACGGCTGCACCGACACATGTGGGTGGGGCTAGCGTTTCCGTGTATCTGTCATGGACACCAAGCGCCAATACGGATGGCGATCTCGTCGACCAGTTGCTCTACGTATCGACAGACAATGGCGCGGCCTATGGCAACAACCTGCCCGACTTCGACAACGGTCAGCCGATCAATCTCGGCAGGCGAACATCACGTCATCAGGTGACCGGTCTGCACGTGGATCAGGTCTACACCTTCAAGCTGACAGCGATTGATGAGGTCCCCAACGAGAGCAACGGCGCTACGGTCAGCGCGACGCCAACGGGCGCGCCTACCGAAACCGTGTCACTGAGCGGCTCGTTTAACGAGGATACCGTGTTGTCGGCCGGTGTCTTCACGATCGGCGGTGACCTCACGGTGGCCTCCGGTGTCACGCTCTCGCTCGAGCCTGGCACGATTTTCAAGTTCAAATCGGGCCGTGGCATGAGTGTCAACGGCCGTTTGCTGGCCGATGATGTGGTGTTCACGGCGTTCAGCGACGACGCGCACGGCGGCGACACCAACGGCGACGGCCCCTCCACGGGTACGCCGGGGGCGTGGAAGCGGGTGAGCTTCGGCGATTCGAGCAATGGCTCGCGGCTCAGCAACAGCGTGGTGGCGTATGCGGGCGGGGACAACGTCGCGAACGTCTATGCGTATCGCACAGAGGACCTGGTGATCAGCGGCAACGAGATCCGCGACGGCGCTTACCACGGTTTGCGGATCGAAGAATGTTCACCGCTTGTCGACGGCAACACGGTGACGCGCCACGCGCAGCAAGGCATCTACGTCCATCGCCGGTCCAGTTATTCAGGCTACCGGGTGCCGCGGCCCGAGATCCGCAACAACACCGTGACGGCGAGCGACAACGGTCTGTACCTGCAGTACGCCAGCCCGGCAGAGGTCGACAACAACACCCTTACCGACAACCGGAAACACGGCATCTACACGGTGGACAATCACTACATCCCACCGCCCACGCGCAACACCATCACCGGCAACAATATTCCACTCATGGTACCGGCCAGCGCGCTACCCGACGACACGAACGTTGTGACCCCCAATACCGTCCCGGTCATCCATGTTCGCAGCAACGATATTCGGATCGACAAACGCTTGCGGGTGTGGGGCAAAGGCACAGCCGACGAGCTCAAAAGCTATGTCATCCATGGTGGTGATACCACAGTGCCGAGGTACACGACGCTCACAATCGCCCCCGGCGTTGTCGTCAAGTTTGCCAGCAATTCCGGCATCGCTGTCAACGGCGCCCTGGTCGCCGATGGCACGGTCGGTGAGAAGGTGATCTTTACGAGCTATCACGATGATACTTATGGCGGCGACACCAACGGCAATGGCGACGACACGATCCCGGGGAACGGGGATTGGCGAGGTATCACCTTTAGCGACCCGCTGCTGCTGGAAAGCGTCTCGCACATCAATCACGCCAGAATCCGTTATGGCGGTGGCAACCGCAGCGCGAACATTTATCTGTATCGCGCCGACGTGACCATCGAAAACTCGGAGATCTCGAACAGCTCGACACACGGCATTCGCGTTTATGAGGCCTCGCCGGTCATTACCGGTAACAGTATCTGGGGCAATCGCAGCGCTGGGGTGGCCATCGAGCGCAGCGCTTCCAACGCGACGGTCACCTTCAACCGCATTTCGACGAATCTGTCTAACGGTATCGGCGTTTCGGGTGGGGCGCGGGCGACGGCGACGAACAACCAGTTCCTGATGAATCGCGGCCTGGGGCTGGCAAACAATACCGCAAACGTCGTCGACGCCTCGCAAAGTTGGTGGGGCGACACCGATGCCAGCGGCCCTTACCATGCGACGACCAACACGGCAGGCGCCGGCGCTGAGGTCAGCGACAACGTGACCTTCGCACCGTATCGCACGGATGTGCCGACGCAATACGCTTACGTCAACTACGGTGCGGGCGCGGGCTCTACCGCGGGATCGATGCCGGCGCCGGTGCTGGCCAACGGGCAGCTCTCGGACGAATGGGACACGGGCAACCAGCGCGCCGATCGCACCATGGCCTGGGATCCTGACGAGGTCGTGGTCGACTACGCGGGGCTGGATATCGCCAGGCGTTACAAGGTGCGCATCAGCTATTTCAACGGTGACCCTGCCAGGGTGTTGCAGAGCATTAAGGACGGTAACAACAATCCCCTGCATGGCGCCATGCCAATGCCCGCCAGCGCACCGGTGCAGTACGAGTTTTCGGTACCGCCGGCCTACTACGACACCGACGGCAACCTGCAGCTCAAGTTTGTTCACGACAACCCGAACACATCGATCCGCGCGGCGGTCACCGAGGTGTGGCTCATGGAAGACGTGCTGGACCTGGCACCGCCGAGATTCGAGCGCGTTGCATTCAACGATTTCGATGGCAGTGGCGGGCCTTCGCCCGGGGATGAGTTCTACTTCCACTTCTCCGAGCCCATGGATACCAGCCTGCTCGCCGACGGCACCAGTGATGCCAACACCCGGCTGGCTACCGACACGGGCGCGGTCTACGGCGCTGTCAATCAACTGCGCTGGAGCGCTGATGAAACCGCGGTGATCGTGACGCTGACCGAAGGGTCGTCTGTCAATGGTAGCGAGCTGGTCACGCCCGTGGGTCTGCAGGATAAGTTTGGCAATGAGGTCATCGGCAACCAGCCACTCAATGTCGGCGATGTGATTGCGCCCGTGTTCACCGCTGTGGACTGGATCGATACCGATGCGAGCGGTCAGTTGACCGTCAATGACCAGTATGTGTTCCATTTCAATGAAGCGATGGACGCCAGCACGGTGCTGGATAACAGCACTGACGCCAACGCCCATCTGCGTCCGGCAGGCGGTAAGCGCTACGGCAACAGCAACAGCATAAGCTGGAGTGCGGATCAACGTTCGGTCACCGTAACCGTCACCGGCGGGCATACGATCCTCGGTGATGAAAGGGTCATACCCGGGCGGTTCATCACCGATGCGGCGGGCAATGCCGTCAGCGGTATCCAGCAGCTCGCCGGCAGGGATGTGGCGGCGCCGGAGCTTACCGCCGTGCAGTTCGACGATGCCGACGGGGACCACAGCGTCAGTATCGGCGACCGCTACGTCTTTACCTTTAACGAGGCGATGCGCATGGGCGCGCTTTCGGACAACACCACCGAGGCGAATGACAACCTGTCGCCGGGCGGCCGGCGGTATGGCGCGGTCAACCGTATCTACTGGGGCCCCAACGCCAAAGAGGTGACCGTGGAGATCACGGCGGGCTATACGCTGGCGGGCAACGAAGTGCTGCGGCCCTCGGCGCAGTTGACCGACCTGTCCGACAATGCGCTTGCCAACACGCTCACCCTGCACACCAGCGATACGGTGGCGCCCGCGATTCACGCGGCCCGCGGCAGTGTGCCGAGCCCGGTGCCGCTCACCAGCGACTATCGCGTGATTGTGCAGTTCACCAGCTCCGTGCGGACCACCGCTGCCGAGCCCGTGATCGGCATCAGCGCCCCCTCAGGCGTAGACCCGGTGGTGTTGCCGGGCGGCAGTTGGTCGAGCGCGGTTTTCCCGAATGACACCTATACGAGTCCCGCTATCACGCTCACGCCGCAGATGCGCGGCGGTAGTCTGGCGGTGGCCATATC
>JBPCXK010000856.1:0-4254 GCA_051008635.1 Gammaproteobacteria bacterium | reverse complement strand
CGCGATCGCGACACAGTGGTTTAGCGTGCGGCTCGCCAGTCGTCCCACACCAGAGTGGCAAAACCGCCCGCCGCACGGGTGTGAAGTCGTATGCAGCGTCAGGCACACGAGCAAACTCAGGCGCGGTATGCTCAGGGGCAATCGCTTTGCGATCGTGGTCCGCGCCGCGCAAGGTGATTGGAAAACTCTGGCTGCGCGCTTGGCCCGACTCCGCGACGGCGGCGTGCCGAACTATTTCGGAGAACAACGCTTCGGTCGCCAGGGCGATAATGTCGAACATGCGCTGGCGATGTTTGCGGGCAGGGCAAAGGTGCGTAAGCGCCACCTGCGCGGTTTGTATCTTTCGGCCGCGCGCGCCTGGCTATTCAATCAGGTCCTGGCCGAACGGGTCAGCTCGGACAACTGGGACAGCGCACTCGAAGGTGACGCCATGAACCTAGACGGCAGCCGCAGTTTTTTCGCGCTGACCGCTATCGACGAAACCATACTCGCCCGGATCGCGGAACTGGATATTCACCCCACGGGCCCATTGTGGGGACGAGGTGAGCTGCCCTGCACCGGCGTAGCGTGTGACCGCGAGCTCGCAGTTGCGCGGCGCCATCCGGAACTTTGCGAAGGACTCGAAAACGCAGGCTTGCGTCAGGAACGCCGCGCGCTCAGAGTGCGCGTCGGAGAACTCGACTGGCAGCTCGACCCGGGCGACGGGCAGCTACGGTTGGCATTCACGTTGCAGGCCGGTAGCTACGCCACGGTAGTATTACGAGAGCTGGTCGACTATGAAGACAATAGCGCCAGCTAGTGCGCGTCTATAAAACGCCGGAATCCGCTAAAACGCGCAGGGTGCAATAGCGAAGCGTATTGCACCGCTCAGTACGCTCATCGCTATTGCGCCCTACGGTGGAACCGGCTACTCGTTCAGGGACGGGCTGGCGGCGTATGGGTTGCGTCGAGAAATGGGCGGCTCGGGCCAAACCACGGCGCAGGGAAAGCTTTCACCTCCCTTTCAACAGCACATAAATCGCACCCGTCCCGCCATCCACGGGCCGCGCCGAGCAAAACGCCAGCACTTCGTCGCGTTTGAGCAGCCAGCCGCTGACCAGGGGTTTGAGCACCGGTCCTTCGTTGCTGGAGCGTAAACCTTTGCCGTGGATGACGCGCACGCAGCGCAAATCAGCTTCGCGGGCGCGTTGCAGAAAATCGGTGAGGGCGAGGCGCGCCTCCTCCGATCTCATGCCGTGCAGATCGAGTTCGCCGGCGACGCGGTAGTGGCCCTTCTTGAGTTTTTTGAACACGGATTTCTGCACGCCGGGACGGCAGAAGCTTACGGTCTCACCGGTGTGGGCGTCGTAGTGACCGATGTCTGCGCCGCTGAGCTCGCGCATCACCGCGGCCTCGTCCTTGAGCCGCTGCCGCGGCACTGGCGCAGGCTTGCGCGCCGGATGCTCGACCTTGCCGTGCTCCAGCGGTTTCACATCGCCAACCGCGTCGCGAAACAGGTCGAGATCGTCCTCGCTTGACATGTCGTATTCCGAAGGCTCGTTGCCATTATGTGAGCAGCCGCGAGCGACAAAGTTCAACGTCTGCAAATGTGATTCAATGCCCGACGCGACGCACGACGGGCAGACAGTATAGTAAACTCTCACCGGCGAAAACCCATGCACTTCTTACTCAGTAACGATGACGGCTATCAGGCGCCGGGCCTGATCAGCCTTGCGCGCGCGCTGGGCGGCATTGCCGACGTCACGGTCGTCGCGCCCGACCGTGACCGCAGCGGCGCAAGCAACTCGCTGACGCTGGACAATCCGCTGCGCGCGACCCTGATGGAAAACGGATTCATAAAGGTCGAGGGCACGCCGACCGATTGCGTGCATCTGGCCATCACCGGTTTGCTCGATGATGAGCCAGACCTCGTCGTCGCCGGAATCAATGCGGGCGCGAATCTCGGCGACGACGTGATCTACTCGGGCACCGTCGCGGCCGCGATGGAAGGGCGTTTTCTCGGCCTGCCGGCGATCGCTGTCTCGTTGGCCTCGGGGGATGAGGCCTGGTTCGCGACCGCCGCGCGCGTGGCGGTCACGCTGATCGAGCGGCTTGCTGCTCTCAGTATTCCCTCCAACACGATACTGAACGTCAACGTGCCGGGCAGATCGTGGGACGACCTGAAGGGGTTCAAGAGCACGCGCCTCGGGCATCGCCACAAAGCCAAACCCGTGGTCAAGGCGCAAGATCCGCGCGGACAACCGATCTACTGGGTCGGCGAAGTCGGGTCGGAAGCGGACGCCGGCCCGGAGACTGACTTTCATGCGGTTAAGGAAGGTTACGTTTCGGTCACGCCCCTGCAAGTCGACCTGACCCGCCGCGAGGCGGGAGCGGGTGTCGCAGAATGGCTGCGGGGTGTGAGTGAATGATACGGCGCTCGGTCAGAGGTATCGGCATGACCTCGCAGCGTACCCGCGACCGCCTGGCCGCGCGTCTGCACGGTAAGGGCGTTACCGATACGCGCGTGCTCGAGGCGATACGCCACACGCCACGTCACATATTTGTCGACGAGGCGCTTTCGAGCCGCGCCTACGAAGACACTGCGTTGCCGATCGGCCATGGCCAAACGATATCGCAACCCTATGTCGTCGCGCGCATGACCGAGGCACTGCTCGCCGGGGGCGATTTGCAAAAGGTGCTCGAAATCGGCACGGGCTCCGGGTATCAGGCCGCGTTACTCGCGCAACTCGTGCCCGCGGTTTACACGGTCGAGCGCATCGCGGCATTGTGTGAGCTGGCCCGCGAGCGTTTTCACCTGCTGGGACTGAGCAATGTGCGCGTCAAGCAGGCGGATGGTTATGAAGGCTGGGCGGAGCATGCGCCTTTCGATGCCGTTATGGTCACGGCTGCTCCGACCGAGGTCCCGCCCGCGCTGCTGGCGCAGCTTGCCGACGGCGGCCGCATGGTGATTCCGGTCGGGCACGAGCACAGCGTGCAGCAACTCTCGATAATCACACGCGAAGGTTCGACGTATACCAGGGAAGTCATTGACGCGGTCAGTTTCGTGCCACTGGTCAAGCCGCAGGGATAATCGCTCGATGAGGTTATTCGCCCCGTTGTACGACCGGGTCATGCAATGGGCCGCTCACCGGCACGCGCCTGGCTATCTTGCGGTGTTGAGTTTCGCGGAGTCGTCGTTCTTTCCGATACCTCCCGACGTGATGCTTGCTCCCATGACCGTCGCGAAACCGGCGCGCGGCTTGTACTTCGCGTTGCTCACCACGGTCGCGTCGGTACTCGGCGGTGTTTTCGGCTATCTGCTGGGTTACCTGGCGCTCGATTTCGTCAAGCCGATGATCGAGGGCACAGCTTATTGGCCGAAATATCTGCAGGCCCGTGAATGGTTCAACGAATGGGGTGTGTGGGTCGTGTTCGTCGCCGGCTTCTCACCCATCCCATACAAGATATTCACTATTACCGCTGGCGCCTTGTCGCTCGCGTTGCTGCCGTTCATCGCAGCATCGCTGGTCGGGCGTGGGGCGCGTTTTTTTCTGGTCGCGTTGACGTTGATGTGGCTCGGGCCGCAACTCGAACCAATGGTTCGCAAGTACATCGAGTGGTTCGGATGGTTGACTGTGGTTCTGCTCTGCGCGGCTGTTGTCTGGCTGCAACTCAGGCACTGATGGACGTGCGCGCAATCTGCGCCATAGCCCTGGCCTTGTTGCTGGCCGCGTGCGGCACGACCGGCGGTAACGACCAGGCGCGCAAGCAGCTTCGTACCTATACGGTCCGGCATGGCGAGACGCTCTATTCGATCTCCTGGCGCTATGGTCTCGACTACAAACATGTCGCTGCCTGGAACGGTATCGAGCCACCCTACACGATTCACCCCGGACAGAAGATCAGGTTGAATCCTTCCTCGCGTACCGCCAGGACCAAACCAGGCAAGCGCAAAAACAAGCCCACGGCTGTTGTGACAACACCGCTTCCTGCGTCGCCACCCCCAAAAGCCGCAACGGGAGGCGAACCGCTGCACTGGCGGTGGCCGACGCAAGGCAAAGTCATCGGCAAGTTCTCACCCGGCAGTGCGGGCAGCAAAGGCATCGACATCGCGGGCCAGCACGGCCAGCTGATCACGGCCGCCTCGGCGGGCAAGGTGGTGTACAGTGGCAGTGGACTTGTCGGCTACGGTCAGCTTATTATCATAAAGCACAATGACAGGTATCTGAGTGCGTACGCGCACAACCGGAAGCTGCTCGTCAAGGAAGGCGTTTT
>JBPCXK010000855.1:0-3824 GCA_051008635.1 Gammaproteobacteria bacterium | reverse complement strand
TCAACTGTTGAGCAAGGATTTGTCCTTGTCACCCACCCCTTCCATCCATGGTTTGGGCAACGTTTCGAACTGCAAGATTGTCGTCAAGCCTGGGGCGAGGACCGAGTCTATGTCTACGACGGCAAAGGACAACTTCGGCGCCTTCCTGCAAGCTGGACCGATGCGCGGAAGGCTGATCCGTTTGTCGAGTTAGCCGCAGGTCGTGCCTGGTTTCGACCCACGGACTTAATCGCGTTGAGCGATCTGGTTGATAGCCTAAGCGCTCAGATAGCCGTGCCGGATTGACAAATATCTGTAAGGTAATTTATATCCTACGTGTAAAATAAATAACGCCAGCTCCACAAGTGTTCCATGAATGCATCCAGATAATATAGTGTACAAATGGTATTACATCTAGAAGGTTGCGCACAAAATAGGCTTGACATGATATTTTATGTATGTAATTATATTTACATTTATGACACTCCGACTTGATTGCGAATGGCCCGACGTCCACGACCCGACCCCAAGCACGCCACTCTGCGAGAACAGGGTCTGCTTCATAGCCAACCTGACACGGTCACCGACCGACTGTTTCTCGAGTACGATTTTTTTGACGCCCACGATTTGCTCCAGGTGCGATACGAGTTGGTCCGCTGCGTCTTGGTTGATGGGCGCTCGGTGACCTCGGCCGCTACGGCCTTTGGCGTCTCGCGCCCGACGTTCTATCAGGCGCAGTCCGCTTTTCTCACGGGAGGCCTGGCGGGCTTGCTCCCGCATAAACGCGGACCCCGGGGTCGGCATAAGCTAAACGATGAGGTGCTCGCCTTCCTTGAGGCGCTGCTTGCCGAAGACGACTCTTTAGCTACCGCTCGCTTGGCACAACAGGTCTTCGAGCGCTTCGCCGTTAAGGTGCACCCACGCAGTATCGAGCGGGCGTTGCGGCAGGAAAAAAAACCCCGGTAGCCATGGCACCGAGCAACTGCGCCGGTATAGGTCCCGACGCCGCATCCGATTACGAGACGCTGCGTCGCCAGATACTGGAGCCCACCGTGGGCTACACCGCAGACACAGGTCTCACCCTTCTGATGTGCCGTGGCATGGCGGCTTGGGCCACGTGTCGTGCCACCACAATCCCGGATCTTTCATCGCCACCGGCTATCCGCGCCGACGAACTTTACAGTGGCGACGCAGCGCAAACTCAACTGACCACTCTACTGGTCTCGATGCTCATCGGTTCAATCGAACACAAGGAGGCGATCATCTCGTGAATGCGACCCCGAACAGCAAAGTCCAATCCTGCCACCTGACCCGTCTTGCATTCTTGTACGTCCGTCAGTCGTCGCTGACGCAAGTTCTGCATAACACCGAAAGTACACAACGGCAGTATGCGCTCAAAGAGCGCGCCCTGGCACTGGGCTGGGAGCTTGAGCGGATCGTCGTTATCGACGACGATCTCGGACGCTCGGGCGCGTCAGCCGATCACCGCGAGGGCTTCCAAACGTTGATTACCGAGGTAAGCATGGGACGTGCCGGTATTGTGATGGGACTGGAAGTCTCGCGACTCGCACGCAACAATGCCGATTGGCATCGGCTACTCGAGATCTGTGCGCTGACCGGCACGCTCATTTTGGACGAGGACGGTGTTTATGACCCGGCACACTTTAACGACCGCTTGTTGCTCGGTCTTAAAGGAGCCATGAGCGAGGCGGAGCTGCATGTGCTGCGTGCGCGGCTGATCGGCGGTATCCTCAATAAGGCGCAGCGCGGTGAGCTGCGTATTCCTCTGCCGATCGGCCTGGTCTACGATGCAGCTGACCGGGTGGTGCTCGATCCCGACGCACAAATTCACCAGACCGTGGCGTTGCTCTTCGAGACGTTCGAGCGTACCGGTTCGGCTTGTCAGACCGTCAAACACTTCCGCGCCAATCGGCTGCACTTCCCGCGTTGCTGCCGCGCAGGACCTCATAAGGGCGAGACCCTCTGGGGTGACCTCACCCACTCCCGTGCGCTGTGGATACTCCACAACCCGCGCTACGCCGGCGCATTCTGTTACGGGCGTAGCCGGCAACGCAAGCACCCGGAAAAACGCTGCGAGCGGTTGCCGCGCGAAGAATGGATTGCGCTGATTCCGGAGGCTCACCCCGGCTACATCACCTGGGAGAGATTCGAGCACAATCAACAGCGGTTACGTGAAAATGCGACCGCTCAGGGTACCGAGCGACGTCGCAGTCCACCGCGGGAAGGCCCGGCATTGCTGCAAGGTCTGGCGATCTGTGGTCGGTGCGGCACACGTATGACCGTGCGTTACTCGGTGCGAAACGACCAGCTGCTGCCCGTCTACGTATGCCAGCGCGAGGGTATCGAACGGAGCGAGCCGATCTGTCAGCACATCGTCGGCGCCGGCATTGACGCAGCAATGAGTGCGCTGGCCGTCGAGGCCGTTAGTCCGAAAGCGTTGGAAGTGACGTTGGCGGTGCAGCAGGAGCTCGAAACCCGTTTACACGAAGCCGATGCCGTGCGTCAAAAGGTCGTTGAACGGGCTCGCTACGAGGTCGACCTTGCGCGTCAGCGTTTTATGCGGGTCGATCCGAGCAACCGGCTCGTCGCCGATGCGCTGGAGGCCGATTGGAACGCCAAACTACGGACATTGGAGCAAGCGCACGATGAGTACACCCGCCAATCGACTGCGGATCGTGCCGGGCTCGATGAGCAGACTCAGGCCCGTATCCTGGCCCTGAGCAATGACTTCGGTAAACTCTGGCGTGATCCAGCCGTGCCAGATCGGGAACGCAAGCGCATGTTGCGGCTGCTGATCGAGGACGTGACGTTAACCAAGGGCAAGGAGCTGTCGGTCAACGTACGATTCCGCGGCGGCGCAACCCGGAGCCTGACGCTCCCGCTTCCGTTAACATCGGCACAGCTGCGTAAAACGAGTCCCGCTCTCATCGACGCGATCGATCAGCTGCTCGAGGATCACACGGACAGCCAAATAGCGGCTATCGTGAATAAACGCGGGCTCCACTCGGGTGAAGGTAAGCCACTGCACCGGCTGATGGTCCGCCGCCTGCGACTGACCTACGGCCTCAAGAGCCGCCATGATCGTCTACGCGAGAAAGGCTACCTAACCATTGACGAGATAACTGAACGGTTGGGCGTGTGTCGCGACACCGTGCACACGTGGCGGCGAAGTGGCCGGCTAACAGCCGCCGCCTACAGTGACAGGGGTGACTACCTGTTCGAGCCACCCGGCCTGGATGCCCCCAGTAAATACAAGCGAAAGTGCGGGCATTCCCCGCAAAACACTCACTCACATGACGAAAGGAGCGTAGTATGAAGCGTGATCCTTGCGATTCGGATCCATGAGGCGGTGCGGCACAAAGCACATAGAGAACGCTCCAGCAAAGGCGATCATCTCCGGTGCGATCACCGCCTCGGGTCCACTGCCGCCGGCGACGATGACGCTAGTGTTGTCAATCACACATCGCGGCACGGCACCGTCCATGAACTGGAGTGCGTCGCTTAAACAACACTTGGCTTCGAAGCGAGTGAACGCTGGAAGGAACTGAATGTAAAGTCTACGGCTGTAGGCTAATGTCAGCGCCGCGCACTGAGCGGTGACGGTGTGTTCGCCCAGCAGAACACGCATCGGTGAGGTGTCATGTTGTGTTTCCTCGCCGGGCTCAAACGTGTAGCTGCCAGCGCGGGGTTTGCCCAGTCGCAATCCCGCTTGGCGAACCCAACGGGTCAACGTTGGATAGGAGCACTCGCGCAAATACTCATCGCGCAGCAGTTCGTGTACCCGCACGACGTTGCCGTTGCAACGGGTGTAGAGCGTTTCGATC
>JBPCXK010000854.1:0-7952 GCA_051008635.1 Gammaproteobacteria bacterium | reverse complement strand
TCCTGATAATACAGCGGTTTCGGGTTGTCGATCTGACGGCGGATCAGTTCTTCTTCCATATCGTGATCGGCGCGGATATAGATAAGCAACGTTTGCTCGGCCAACACGTCCAGCACCTCGTCGTTGTCCAGTTCGCAGACGCTGCCGCCCATGTCGTTGATGAAATGCGAGTAGCCGTACATATCCCGCACCTTGGCGATAAATTCCTTCACGTCGAACATGGCGCTGATCTCGGCTTCACGATGCAGTCGCTGACGTTCCCTGAATTCGTCTATCGACAAACCACCCAGAGCCGGATTACCGATCTTGCCGAGAAACGTGGACAAGGGCTCAAGATTGTGCACGGAGATGTTGTTTGCGATAAAAATCGAATCCGAGCGCAGCAGATCGCGCAGGAAATCCACCGCCATGGCTTTCTTCTTGATGTTGTCCAGGATCGGCTCGTTCAGATACTTGGTGCCAATGCGGTAGTCACATGAGAAGTGGAACCAGTCGCCGCGCGGCAGCTTGTTGGCGAGATAGGTCTTGCCGACGCCAGACATGCCGAGCAGGCTGATCGCCCTGTGCTCCCAGCCGAGAAACTCTTCCGCCATCATGCGCATTGTGCTTGCCCGTCTGATTAAAGCTGCTTGCGCATGTAGTTGAGCACGTCGGTACGTGTGATCAGCCCCAGGAATTTTTCGCCGTCCGTGACTGCCGCGTAGGGACGTCCCTGCAGCAGGGCTACGAGGTTGTTGACGGAGGTGTCCATTTGTACTTTCAGAAACGTTTTGCTCATCGCGTTTTCAACCGGTGAGTTGAGCAACTCAGGCTTGCCGTAGACAAACTGCATGATGTCCTCTTCGGTCAACACACCCACCAGCTCACCGTCGTCCATCACCGGCAACTGTGAAAACCCTGCGTTGCGCAATCTGTTGTGCGCTGTGGTCAGCACATCCCGCGGGCTGACGACCACGGTCGCGCGATCCGCATGCGGCCGCCCGATCAGGTCGCGCAGGTCGCCGAACTTCTGACGCTGGATAAAGCCCTGATCCTCCATCCAGAAGTTGTTGTAGAGCTTGGAGAGATATTTGTTGCCAGTATCGCAGGCGAAGGTCAGCACGCGTTTCCCGCTCTTTTGTCCGCGGCAGTAGCGCAGCGCCGCCGCCAGCAAGGTCCCCGTCGACGATCCGGCGAGAATACCTTCCTTGTGCAACAGGTCGCGTGCGTGATCGAACGACTCCTGATCCGTTATGGTGTACGCGTTCTTGCAGGAGGAAAAATCACAAATCGTGGGGATGAAATCCTCGCCGATTCCCTCGACAAGCCATCCGGTCTTTTTACCGAGCCTACCGGTCCTGATGTATCCGGTGAGCACCGAGCCCTTCGGGTCGGCCAGCACCATCTCGACATCGGGCGCGGCCTCACGAAAATATTGCGTCAGCCCCGCAATAGTGCCGCTGCTGCCGACGCCCAGCACGATGGCGTCGACATCGTGGTCCATTTGCTCCCAGATCTCCGGGCCCGTAGTGTGGTAGTGCGCCTTGGGGTTGTCCGGGTTGCCGAACTGGTTGACGTAGTAGCCGCCGGTTTCGCGCGCGATGCTCTGGGCGAGATCCTGATAATACTCGGGGTGACCCCTTTCCACGTCTGAACGCGTCAGCACGATGTCCACACCCATAGCGCGCAGGTTGAAGATTTTCTCCGGGCTCATCTTGTCCGGAATCACGAGCGTGAGCTTGTAGCCTTTTTGCGCGGCCACCAGCGCGAGCCCGAGGCCAGTGTTACCCGCAGTCGCCTCGACCAGCGTGTCGCCGGGCTTGATCGCGCCGCGTTTCTCCGCCTCCTCGATCATGGAAACCCCGATGCGGTCCTTGATGGAGCCGCCCGGGTTTTCCAGCTCCATTTTCAGAAACAACTCACATGACCCGGTGTCGAACTTGCTGAGTTTGAGAACCGACGTATTGCCGATCATCTCCAGCACGTTGCCGTAGACTCTCATGGGGTATCCTCCGCTTGGCTGTGCATATTCTACGTGAATGCGTGGTGGTGTGGGATTTGAGTCTGGTACTACGTTCAGACACAGTCGACCCGCAATTCGCGGTAGAAGCGCAATGTAACAGAGCCTCGGTATCCGCGACAGCGGGTTCGTTGACACCCCGAACGGCGCCGTGCAATGCTCGCCGCAACAATGTATCGTGGCCTAAGAGGGACCGCAAAAACACCCTGGTTTCGTAGGTGCGGCTTCAGCCGCGAATGGACAAGCGCTTTTTTAATCCGTGGCTGAAGCCGCTCCGACAAAAAACCTGCCCCGACAAATCTGCATGCCCCGTACTTACGATGCCATCGTCATCGGCGCGGGCCACAACGGTCTGATCAACGCCTGTTATCTTGCGCGCGCGGGTCTGTCCGTGGTCGTGCTGGAGCGCAATCCATACATCGGCGGCGCCGCGGTGAGTCGCGAGCTCTATACGGGTTTCACGTATTCCAATTGTTCATATGTGTGCAGTCTGCTCCGGCCGGAGATTTTTCGCGCGCTCGATCTGCCGCGCTACGGCTTGCAGGTGACACCGTACGAAGGCAGCGTGACTATGATGCGTAACGGCGACTACCACGCCAGCTACAGCGATCACGATGCCAATCGGCGCGAGATCGCGCGCCATTCGGTGCACGACGCCGAGGCCTACGATCAGTTCAGCCACGAGATGACGCGGCAATGCCGCTTTATCAAACCCATGTTGATGATGACGCCGCCGGACCCTACGTCGTTCAAGCCGCGCGATTTGAAAGGCCTGTGGGATCTCGGGCGCGCGTTCTGGGATCTCGGCGAAGCGCAGATTTACGACACAATGCGTTTCTACACAATGAGTTGCGCCGACTTTATCAACCAATACTTTGAGTCAGAGGTCGTCAAAGGGGCTATTGCGGGCAGCTCGATCATTGGTACGGCGCTGGGGCCGTGCTCGCCCGGCTCGGCTTACGTCATGCTGCATCACTACATGGGCGAGGTGGACGGCCATATCGGCGCCTGGGGCTTTGCGCGCGGCGGCATGGGTGGGATCACGCAGGCGCTGGCCAAGTGCCTGCAATCCCTGGGCGGCGAGGTTCGTTCCGATGCTGGTGTCGAGCGGATCATCGTAGAGAACGAGCAGGCCGTGGGCGTGGCGCTTGCCAACGGCGATGAGGTTCGTGGCCGAACGGTGGTTTCGAACATGGACGTTAAACGCACCTTTCTCGACTGCATGGACGGCAGAGATCTGCCGGCGGACTTCGTCAAGCAGGTGAGCAATTTCAAGATTCGCGGTTCGTCCGGCAAGTTGAACATCGCGCTCGATGGCTTGCCCGATTTCCCGTCGATTCCGAAGGACTGTCCCGCGCGCATGGGCGACATGCACGTCACCGACAGCATGGAGCGCCTGGAGCGCGCTTACGACGACTGGAAGAATGGCGCGTGGTCGAAAGATCCGTATTGCGACATCCTGATTCCTACGCAGGTCGATCCCACCATGGCGCCGCCCGGCAAACACTATATGTCCGTATTCGTGCAGTACGTGCCACCCAAACTTGCCCACGGCGAGTGGGACGACAGCAATCGCGAGGCGTTTGGGAACACGGTCATCGACGCCATTGCCGAGCACAGTCCGAATTTCAAGGACTTGATACTGCACGCCGAGGTGAGAACACCCCAAGACCTCGAGAACGAAGTCGGTCTCACGGAGGGCAATATCTTTCAGGGCGAGTTGACGCTCGATCAGCTCTTGTTCAACCGCCCGTTGCCAGGCTGCGCGCAGTATCGTTCACCCGTGGCGGGTTTGTACCTGTGCGGTTCCAGCACGCATCCAGGCGGTGGGGTGATGGGCGCGCCGGGCGCAAACGCAGCGCGTGAGATGTTGCGGGATTTGAAGAAGGTTGCATGAGCGCCACGACGTTTTATGGCAATGACTCTGTGGCAGCAACTTCAGGGGGTGTCGCAAGAGTCAACGACAACACCTGCAGGAGCGGCCTCAGCCGCGATTGGGGTCGCACAGAGCGTGGTGGCCTCGCAATCGCGGCTGAAGCCGCTCCTACCGAATCGGCGTCCGCACAAGGCACTCCCGACCAGGTCGTATGATAGATAGTCTCGATGCGATCATAGTCGGTGGCGGCCACAATGGCCTCGTATGCGCCGCGTATCTGGCGCGCGCCGGTCGCAAGGTGTTAGTGCTGGAGGCGGCGTCGCAGCTTGGTGGCGCCGCGGTTACCGGCGAGATCGCGCCAGGGTTCAAGGTATCGCGCTGCGCGCATCTCTTGCACTCGTTGCATCCGAAAATTGCGGCAGATTTGAATCTCGCACAACACGGTCTCGCGTTTTCCACACAAGACATGGCGACGGTGGCGCTCGATCGTGAAGGCCATCACCTGCTCGTGCCCGGCCATGACACCACGTCTTTGCGCGGACATTCCCCGGCCGACGCTACAGCATGGCCCCGGTTCAACGCTCAGCTGCAGCGTTTCGCCAACATCCTGCACGCGCAGCTCGCCCGCATACCGCCGCGGCTCGGTACACGCAATCGCGCCGACCTCATGAATCTCGGGAGACTGCTCTGGTCGATTCGTCGCCTCGGTCGTGAGGATATGCGTGAGTTCCTGCGCATCGCGGGTATGAACGTCGCGCACCTGCTCGCGGATAATTTCGAGTGCGATTTGCTGCGCGGCGCGGTGGCCTTTGATGCCGTGGCAGGCGCCAGGCTCGGTCCGCGTTCGCCAAACAGTGTCCTGACTCTGCTGTACCGCCTGGCAGGGGAGGGCGGCTATCGTCTTTCGCACCCGCGCGGCGGTATGGGCGCGGTCACGCAGGCGCTCGCCAAGGCCGCGCAGTCGGCGGGTAGCGAAATTCGCGTGCGCTCGCGAGTCGCTCGCATTATTGTGGAGAACGATCGGGCAACTGGCGTCAAGCTGATCGACGGTGAAAAGTTACACGCGCGTTGCGTCGTGTCCAATGCTGATCCCCGGCGGACAATGTTGTCGCTGTTGGGTACGGAGCATCTCGATACCGGATTCGTCCGGTGCATTCGCGATATTCCTATGATCGGCGTTGCCGCCAAGCTCAATTTGGCGCTGGATGCTTTGCCTTCGTTCGCCAATCTGGACTCTGTGCAACTTGCAGGCCGCCTGGTGATTGCGCCCGGTATCGACTACATCGAACGCGCTTTCAATCATGCCAAATACGGCGAGTATTCCGAGCTTCCCGCGATCGAGATCACGATTCCCTCCGTGCACGACGCCTCCCTGGTTACGGACGGCAGGCACGTCATGTCCGCCGTGATTCAGTATGCACCCTATGACTTGCGCACGAGTTGGGGCAACGCGCGCGAGGACTTCGCAGACAAGGTCGTGAATGTGATCGCCGCTTACGCGCCGGACATCAAGGATCGCATCGTGGCGCGGGAGCTACTCACGCCCGTCGATATCGAACACGAGTTCGGCATGACCGGCGGACACTGGCATCACGGCGAGCTCGGGCTGGATCGTTTTCTCATGCTCCGGCCGGTACCGGGAATGGCGCAGTACGCGACGCCGCTGCCCGGGCTCTATCTTTGCGGCGCGGGCGCGCATCCGGGCGGCCATGTCATGGGCGCGGCGGGCATGAACGCCGCGAAGCAGGTGCTGGCGGGCGGATGAACAAGCCCGAATATCTCACTCCGGTCAAACCCACGCCGTTTCACGCGCGGACCTCGGCGGCCTGCAATACCAACGAGTGGTCGCGCTGGGCCGGGTTCACGGTGGTCGCGTGCTACCATGACATCGAGCTCGAATATTACGCGGTGCGCAACTCTACCGCCGTATTCGACGTGTCGCCGCTGGTCAAGTATCGGATTACGGGTCCTGGTCCCGATGCCGCCCGCTATCTCAATCGTTTGCAAACGCGCGATATTCACAAGCTGGAGCCCGGGCGCGTGTTGTACACGACGTGGTGTAACGACGACGGCAAGGTGTTGGATGACGGGACGGTGTTTCGTTTTGCAGAGAATGAATTTCGCTTGTGCGCGCAGGACAGACACCTTCCCTGGTTGCTCGATACGGCAATAGGCTTCAATGTGGAAATCAGTGATGTCAGTGAGGAGATTGCCGCGCTCGCGGTGCAGGGGCCGACATCGTGTTCGGTGCTACAGCAGCTCGGCTTCGCCGGCATCGAGCAACTCGAACCATTCGCCTTCGCCGATTTCGAGCTCGACGACTACAAAGTCAACGTTTCGCGCACCGGCTTTACCGGGGATCTCGGCTACGAACTGTGGACCGACTCTGCGCACGCCGAAAGTCTGTGGGGTGCGCTCATGACGGCGGGTGAGCACTATGGCATTCGCCCGGCCGGGACCACGGCCCTGGACCTCGCCCGCATCGAAGCGGGGTTTATCCTGCCGCACGCCGACTTCATGCCCGCCGAGGCGGCGACGCGACACACGCGTGGGCGCTCGCCGTTTGAGCTGGGGCTGGGCTGGCTCGTCGATTTTGACAAAGGGTATTTTGTAGGACGACGCGCGCTGCTGAAGGAAAAGCAGGGCGGATCGAGTTATCGGCTCGTCGGCCTCGACGTCGAGAGCAATCGGCCTGCGAAGGACGCCCTGGTTTACATCGACAAAAAGCACGAAGTCGGGTTTGTCACTTCTGCAATGTGGTCACCGGTATGCAAGCGCAACCTCGCGATCGTCACCGTGCGAAACACCCCGCGGCTGCGCGAAGACAGACTATGGGTCGAGGTCTACGTAAATAAAGAGCTCAAATGGGAAAAGCGTATGGTGCGCGCGCAGGTCGCCAGGCGTCCGTTTTTCAATCCGGTGCGCAGAACGCAGACGCCCGCGCCTGATTTCTGAGTATTTATTTACTTTCCGTTTTCCGCATCCAGCGTATGCAAAATACGGGCTGTATTTCCGAGTGAAGAAAATGCGTTGTGGAATCAAAGATCAAGCCAGCGCCGTCATCGTGGTGAGAAATGCGGGCTAGATCTCGGACAGGCTCTTGCGCTTGAGCGTCGTGCCGCTGCGCCACGACATCGATACTTCGCGCCAGTAACCAGCGATCAGCTCCTGCGGTTGCAGCGCGGTCAGCTCCTCAACAGGCGATTCGTACAGCGTGATGTCGAACGCGCCGGTGAAGGTGCGGCCGATCTCACTTTCGTACGCCGACATGGTCACCAGTTCATCGAGACTGTCACGGCCGTCGCCTTCGATCGCCGGCATCCATCGATTGTGGAGCATGGGCAGGGCATTCACGAATCCCGCGTGATCGCTTGGTGCCGTGATTTCGAACGTCGCGTGAATCAGCCGACGGTCGTAAGCGGCCAGGCTCGCGCCGAATTTGCCACCCGCCTCCAGCCGCGGGCCCGCCCGGCCTACGGTGACGGGTCGGGTGAGGTAGATCGAAGCCAGCTTTTTCGGATAACCCTGATGATGCCCGCGGACCATCGCATAGTCGGCATCCACCCAGATGTAGGCGCAGCGCGAGTAGTGCTTGCCCTCATACTTGCAACGGATGACGACAAATACCTCGCGATACTGCGCGCGTGCCGGGTCCAGCAGTTCTTCAAAGCTGTCGGAGCAGTTTTGCCAGTCGGCCCAGATGACCGCGACCGCGCCGGGATCGTCATCGGCCGGCTCCAGGTATTCGGGGAGCAACTGCGCAACCGCGGCTGGATCGGCCCGGTATTCCAGCGTGAGCATTTCGCCGGAATAGTGCCAGGGGGTGGGCGGCAACAGGGACGCTTTTCCAGTTGCAGTGCGCGGAAACATAAAACCTGTCACGGACATCATCGATCTCCCATCGTGACTGCTTGTCTTTTGTGAGCGGGGATAATATCGTTTGGACCCTAAGCCGGCGTAGCCGGAACCAAAGATGTTCCTCTTCAACGGCGGACTTTACCACCCCTTGCCCACCGCAACGCCGGCGTGTGAGGCGCGCGGCCGTGGACAAGGCGTGGAAAAGTCCGCCTCGCTTGT
>JBPCXK010000853.1:0-3019 GCA_051008635.1 Gammaproteobacteria bacterium | reverse complement strand
AATGCCGCGAGCACGCGTCGGTAGGTTCGGTAGACCCGCGAGTCGAAGGCCTGCTCACGGGTGCGGGTCTCGACTCGCAAGAAAGTCGCGCAGAGCATCGGGGTCATCGTGAGCGAGAGGACCCACGAAGCGATCAGAGCGATCGTCACGACCGTGAAGAGCGAAGCTGTGTACTCTCCGGTGGCGGACTCGGCGAGATAGATCGGCAGAAACGCGGCCGCCGTGGTCAGCGAAGACGTGATCAACGGTACGGCCATTTCCCCGCCCGCAGCGATGGCGGCGTCGGTGGCGCTCTGACCGTGTTCGCGGCGCACCATGATGGTTTCGGCCACCACGATAGCATTGTCCACCAGCAGGCCCAGCGCGATGATCAACGCCGCCAGCGAGATCTGGTTGATGGTGATGCCGAACGTGCTCATGAGCATGAAGGCGAAAAAAATCGTCGTTGGCAACAGCGCCGCCACGACCAAGCCTGTGCGCAAACCGAGGAACAGAACCATCACCACGATCACGATGGCCACTGCCTGCAGCAGGTTACCGATGAATGAATTCACCGAATTGGTGACGAATTTCGATTGCAGGAAGATCGGTTCGAGTTTGATCCCCAGCGGATAGTCGGCCTCGATATCCGGAATCTCGCGCGCCAGAATCTCGCCCAGCTCCAGAATGTTGCCGCCTTCGCGCAGCGACACAGACAGAATGATCGACGGCTCACCGCTCGAACGCGCAGAGCTGGAGGGCGGATCCACGTAGCTGCGGTTGATGTCCGCAATGTCTTCGAGATAGACGATGTCCTTGCTGTTGGGTAGCTGAATAACGGTCTTGCGCAGATCCTCCAGCGTCTCGAAATTTCCGCTGGGCTCCAGGGTGACGCGCTCGCGACCGGTGAGAATGTTTCCGCCACCCTGAATGATGTTTACCGAGCCCAGAATCTGACTGAGCTGTTGCGGTGAAAGCCCGAGCTCGCGCAGCCGCGCGGTGTTGTATTCGACGTAGATGACCTCGTCCTGCGTGCCCTGAATCTCGACCTTGGCGACCTGGCTGATCTTCAGCAACCGATCTTTGATCTCATCAGCGATATCCTCGAGCTCGACATAGCTGAAACCATCGCCGGTCAGCGCATACACGCTACCGAACACATCACCGTACTCGTCATTGATTTCGGGGCCACGGATGCCGGGCGGCAGATCCGTGATATCGCCAACCTTGCGACGCAACTTGTCGAAGATCGGCCGCATGTCCGTATAGCTTTCCTTGAAATTGGCGGTGACAAACGAAAACCCTGGTTTCGATTCGCTGGTGACGTTATCGAGCTCCGGCATTTCCTGAATCGCCTTCTCGATCCTGTCCGTCACCAGTTGCTCGACCCGTGCCGGGCTGGCGCCGGGGAACCAGGTACTCACAACGGCCGCGCGGATGGTGAAACCCGGATCCTGCTGTTTCGGCAAATTCACATACGCAAAAACGCCGGAGAGCGCCACGATGGCGACAAGCACCAACACAGTGATGCGGTTGCGGATGGCGAAGGCGGTCAGGCTACCCATTTATTTCAACGCAGGCGAAAAAAACGCAGAGGCGCAAAGGTTCATCAGTACGCCTTAACACTCATGCCATCCCGAATAACCGAAACTCCCGCCGTGACCACTTTGTCGCCAGGCTTCACGCCCTCGTTGATCTCGATACCGCTCGCCGTCAGAGAGCCGACTGCCACGGGCTGACGTTTTACGACCGCTTCGCCTTCATTGCCGGATGGCGCCAACAAATACACGAAGCGCCCTTTTTGATCTTCACCGACCGCGGCGGCTGGCAGAATGTACGATTCGACGCGTTGCTCGCTGAACCGAAGACTGACTTGCGCCGCCAGGCCCGAGCGCAACTCGTTGTGGGTATCTGGAATACTGATGGTAACGGGAAATGTCGCGCCGCCGATGGCAGCAACGCCGACTTCCGACACCACACCCTGATACGCCTTGCCACGTATGGCGTCGAACACCACGATTGCCGACAGGCCGGTGCGAAACGCGGCGATCAGGCTCTCCGGTACAGAAATCTCCACGTCGATGCTGTCGCCACAGGTGAGCATCACGATTTCCTGACCCGCGCTGACATTCTCGCCTGCCTCGGCGCTGACCGAGGCAACCGCACAACTCTCGGTGGCCTCGAGCTCGGTGTAAGACACGCTCAGGCGCGCCAGATCGAGCGCTTTGCGCGTGGCGCGCACCTGCGCTCTGCTCGACTCCGCGGCCGCGCGCGCGGAATCGAGATCGTTGCGCGAAGCGTTGTTGTTGGCATAGAGCCCGCGTATGCGCTGATAGTTGGCAGCGGAATTGCGCTCCTCAGCGCTGGCGCGCGCAAGATCAGCCTGGGCCTGTTGCGCCTGCAGTTGATAAGTTGAAGGATCGAGCTCCGCGATGACCTGCCCCGGCTGAAGGTTATCGCCGAGCGACACGTTTAGCCGTTCGATTGTGCCTGCAACCTTGAAGCTCGAACGCGTCTCCTGACTCGACTTGGACACGCCGGAAAACGTGCGCACTCGGTCTGCTGCCGCCTCGGATATTTCGAAGTACTTGACCGGCCGCAATCTTGCTTCGGCCGGCTGCTCCGGCTGCTCGCACGCCGTCAAGGCCAATGCGACCGCGAGCACAACGCTTGCGACGACTGTTTTGTTATCCATCGCTCCCACCCTGCGTGGCGATATAGTTCTTGATCTCCTCGACGGCACTGTCGCGACGCTCATCATCAAGAAAGAAATCGAATTCGGCGACGGTACGTTGCAGATTCATAAGATCAGTCAGAAAATCGTAAACAGCGTCGGTGGCGCGCTGCTCGGCGTCGAGCGCCGCGTCCTGCGCGTCCAGCAAATCGATGATCGACACTGTGCCCTGTGAATAACTGTCCTGCACGAGATCGAAATTCTTGCGCGACGCGGTCGCCGCCTCCTGCGCAAGCTCGATCGACGGAAACGAGGCGCGCACCGCATGCAGATTACTGCGAATGCCCTGCTCGACCCGATCCCGCG
>JBPCXK010000852.1:0-4477 GCA_051008635.1 Gammaproteobacteria bacterium | reverse complement strand
CACAGGGCCTGGACTTGCCGGCCTCGCCGGGCGCGGCGAACAAACTCGCCTTCTTTCCCGGATCGAGTATCGGCAACTTCGAACCTCGCGAGGCGGAAACTTTTCTGAAAGACGTCGGCAAGCACCTGCGGCCCAACGATGCCATGTTGCTCGGCATAGACTTGAAGAAAGATCCCGCAGTACTGCACGCGGCTTATAACGACGACGCCAGTGTTACCGCACGCTTCAATCTGAACCTGCTGACCCGCATCAAGCGCGAGCTGGGCTCTGACCTCGAACCCGAGAACTTCGAACATCGGGCGCTCTACGACGAAAGCAAAGGCCGGGTGGAGATGCACCTCGTCAGTCGGCGCGCACAGCAGGTGAGCATCGCCGGGCAAACATTCGCCTTCGCTGAAGGCGAGAGCATTCACACGGAGAACTCGTACAAATACACGGTCGCGGAGTTTCAGTCACTCGCTTCACGCGCGGGATACAGCCCGGAACGGGTGTGGACCGATGCCGATGAATACTTCAGCGTGCACTACCTGCGTTTCGGGAGGCGGTGACAGCTTCTTTGTGGGAAGGGCGTCACCGGGTGTCCTGCCGCGCGGGGACAGGCGCACGTTGGGGGGGGGGATAGGGAGCGACGGACAAGGCGCGCGGGTTGGGGAGACGACCTCTGCAAGGAAAAAACCATGTCGTTTATAGAAATCATGAATACGTACTTCCGCGGAGAAAAACTCGAGGCGTATTGGTTCATTCTTCCGGCGGGAGTCGCACTGGTGCTGTTGGGCGCGGTAGCTTTCAAGGTCGAGAAAGGTGGGTTTGCATTGGGGGTTGCAATTCCCTGCTTGTTGTTTGGCCTGATCCTGATAGGCACCGGCCTTGGTGTCGGCACACGCACTGCCGGTCAAATTGCCGAAATACATAACGCTTTTCTGGAAGACCCGGTGACGATAGGTCGCAAAGAACTGGCGAGAATGGAGAAGGTAAACGCCAATTTCCGAATGACGTACTTTGCTTTCGGAGTGCTGGTATTGGCAGGCTTGCTGGTTCACTACTTCGGTGGTGGAAACTGGGGCAGAGGACTTGGTGCAATGTTGATACTGGCCGGGGGGATCGGTCTTCTGATCGATGGGTTTGCCGAGCGCCGGGCTGAGCCGTACACGGCTGCGCTACAGGCGCTGAGCGACAATCAATCGAAATCGCAGATCCAGGTCGATTAGCGGGGCCTGCGCGTTACGATCCTCGCGGACTTTTTCCTCTCCATCGGGAATCCAGCACCCGCTGCGAACGCGCTCGACAAGCTCCCGGCTTACGCGATGATTCTCTATCGAGAGCGAATGATAAGCGTCTCGGTTGATTTCTATTGATCTACAAAAAGCCGGACGACTCTGAGGTCGTCAAAGGAATATTGGCCTTCGAGTTTTTGGTGGACAGGGGCAAGTTTGCCGTCGGGAGAATCCTGGAAGGCCTCCAGGATTCTGTGGAAATCCTTGATCGGTTTCTTTATGTAGTCGATGTCGGGGAGATCGTCGAGGCCTTTCAGTTTTTCGAGATGGCTCACAATGGTGCCTACGGTCAGACCACGCTCACCTGCAATTTCATTAATCGACATTTTTCGTTCAATAAATCCACGGGTGATCTGCTGGGTTGAAGCGCTGTCCTTCTTTTTATTTTCACTGTGTGGCCGCTCGTCTGAAGAGATCACTTCAATCAGGTCCAATTTCCGGAGTCTGCCGCGAATCCCACCTGGTTGCCGCCCAAAAATTGAGCTGAGCGCCTGGACTGGCATTTTTTCGAGGAACAGCTTGCGTAGTTTTTCGTCGTCCTCTTGCGACCAGGGCATGTACGCATTTGGATAGTCCTCTCGATATTCATCCATTGACCATGTCTTGCGGACGGCACTTTTGCCCTTCTTCGCTGCGAAACGATGCTTCAACACATCTGCCTGTTGTTTCTCTTTTTCTCTACCAGAAATCTTGCGCAGCATCTCACTCGCCGATTCTGACCACTCCTTGAACGTGTGGTCTTGCCGCAAAATTTTCGGGTGTACGGTGAGTGCCGTTTCGTTCAGCCCCAGGAGCCTGAGACCGGACAAGGAACGCACCCGAGAGAGCGCCACATAACCCATACCCGGTTCAAACGCATCGGAAAGATCGATCTCCGCGGCATCCAGCGTCATACCCTGGCTCTTGTGCACCGTTATGGCCCACGCCAGCTTCAGCGGCACTTGTGTGAGCATCGCCCGCACGACGCCGTGCTCTTCGTACTTCCACTCTTGCGGTTCGGCGACGATCAGAGCGTTGTCGAAGGTGCGCACCACCGGCCACCCCTCGTCGTCGTCAAAGTCTTCCACTACTCCCAGAGTGCCGTTCACGAACGATCCGTCTATCGCGTTTTTGACGAACATCACTTTCGCGCCCGCTTTCAGCCGCAACTCCACGGGCGCCAGACAACCGCGCTTCAGGCCCTCGACCAGGGCGCTGAAGCCGGTGGTTTCCATGCGAAATACTTCTTCCTCACCTTCGAGCGCTCGCAGCTCCCTGGTGTTGACGCTGTCGACGTTGACGTTACGCGCGTAGAGTTTTGTCGGACGCACACTTCCGTGTGGATCTTTTTTGTACCGCGTGCGAAGAGGCACTTTCGTCTGCTCGCCCGCATTGCCGCTTCTGATGTCATTGAGTACCGCCAACAACGGGTCTTCGACCTGGCGATATTGCTCGTGCAGATAGCAGGTCTGAAAACCGCCCGTGCCCCACGCGCTCGATTCGTACGCAAAGGCTTTTGGTATACCGACACTGTCGGGCGACACCGGTGGTAGTTGGAAAAAGTCGCCGCACAGGACGACCTGCAAACCACCGAAAGGTTGGTTCCCGTCGAGTATACGCCGGGCGATGCGGTGGACCATGTCGAGCTGATGCGGATGCAGCATTGAAATCTCGTCGATGATCAGCACTTTGGTTTTTTTGTAGTTCCGCTTTACCCGGTCACGACTCGACAGCGTCTCCAGCTCACTATCCGTGAGTGCATCACGCACACCAATGCCGCTCCACGAATGGATGGTTCTGCCGTTCAGGTGTGTTGCGGCTATTCCGGTTGAGGCCGTGACCGCAACGCCCACGCGATGATGACGCAGGTTTCTGATGTATTTATTCAGGAGATAGGTCTTGCCGGAACCGGCAGCGCCGGTGAGAAAAACATTGTGGCCCAGTTTGAGGAGATCTAGGGCTTCGTCTTGGGTCATAAAAGTAGTGCTAGCGGAGGAAAGGCAATTTTACCTCGTTGGGAAAAATCTGTGGGTGGTCACGACCACTTGCGGGCAGGTTCTTGATTATGGAGTTGACTAACCCCCACCCTGCCCATCAAAAATCACCCGCACCGCCTCCAACGTATCCGCGTCATCCGCATTCTTGTCCGGCCGATAACCCTTAACCCGCGCAAAGCGCAGTGCCATCCCTGCCGGGTATTGTTTGCTTGCCTGTATCTCGTTGAACGCAATCCCCACCACCAGCTCCGGGCGCACGCGCACGATGTGCTCGTCGGAGCTAATTGCCAGTTCCTGCAGCTTTTCGGTCTGCCAGTTGAGTGTTTCGTCCGTCATGCCCTTGAACGTCTTGCCGAGCATGACGAACGCGCCAGCCTCGGCGTCACGCGCGCCCAGATGAAGATTGCTCAACCAGCCATGCCGGCGCCCGTGCCCCCACTCGGCCGCAAGCACAACCAGATCGAGGGTGTGAAAGCGCTTGATCTTCAGCCAGCTGCTACCGCGGTTACCTGCTTCGTACGGTGCGCGCAAGTCCTTGGCCATGACGCCTTCGTGACCCGCGCCGAGCGCTTGCTCGAAAAAAGCTTCAGCCGTATCGGGATCAGCGGTGCGCTTGCCTTGCACACGCAAGGCCTGCGGCACGACAGCGCTCATGGCTGCAAAACGTTCCTGACCCGGCAGGTCGATCAGATCCTTGCCATCGAGATGTAGGCAGTCAAAGAAGAATGGCGCCAGCGGCAAGGTTTCACGCAGGCGTTCGACATCGAGTTTGCGGCCGAACCGGCGCATCGTGGTTTGGAAGGCATGCGGCGCACCGTCCGCACGTAGCGCCACAACCTCTCCGTCCAGAATGATTTCGCGGCACTGTAACGGCATGATGGCCTCGACGACCTCCGGCGTGGCTGCCGTCACCTCATTGAGCCGCCGTGTGAACACGCGCACCTCAGAGCCCGACTTGTGCACCTGAATGCGCGCACCGTCGAGTTTGTATTCGAACACCGCCTCGCCGAGTTTCAGCAGCGCCTCCGCCGGATCGTCTGCGGAATCAGCCAACATCGGCTTGACCGGTTGCATGACCCTGAGCGCAAACTGGTCGAGGCCCACGGCCCCCTGGTTCAGTGCCGCCACCGCGACCCGTGTGGGATCGCCCGCGAGCATTACCGCGCGCCGGATAACGGCCGGGGGTATATTTGCCGCGCGCGCGATGGCCTCGATCATGACCCCTTC
>JBPCXK010000851.1:0-3832 GCA_051008635.1 Gammaproteobacteria bacterium | reverse complement strand
GCACCTTGAAGCTCGACCATCCGCCGCGCTTCGATCCAGGCCCGGGTATTGGCGACGATTGGTTCTATGTGATGTTGCAAAAGACGTGGATGCTGCAACAAGTCCCCGTCGCTGTAATCCTCTACTTGGCCGGCGGAACGCCGTGGTTGGTCTGGGGCGTGCTCGTTCGTGTCATGGTCGGTGTTCACATGCACTGGCTGGTGGGCTATTTCTGTCACAGCGTTGGCCCGCAAGATTGGATCGTTGACGATGGCGCGGTGCAAGCCCACAACGTGCCTTGGGCAGCCATTCCTTCCATGGGTGAAAGCTGGCACAACAATCATCACGCGTTTCCGGCCTCGTGCCGCCACGGATTGTATCCCGGACAGATCGACCTTGGGTTTCGATTCGTGCAACTGCTGCAGATACTCGGCTTGGCCTGGGGCATTCAAACGCCGGATACCCTGCCGCCACGGCCAGGCATTACACCCCTATCGGAGGCGGCCAAGAAAACCTTCGCAATGCAACACCAGCGGGTCACTCAGATTGGCTAGGATTGCCATCGTTGGCTGTGGGCCGGCGGGATTGGCTTTCGCCACTGCGATGCACGGTAGCGATCACGAACTGACCATCTTCGAACGCCAGCCACGCCCTGAGGCACGTGGCTCTGGATTTATTCTGCAGCCGAGCGGGCTCGCCGCAGCGCAGTTTCTGGGCATTCGCCAGGAGCTCGAATCTGTCGGCCATCGTATTACGAAAGTCGAGGCCCGCACCGCGTGCGACCAAAGGCCCGTGATCGACGTCAACTACGAACTGCTCCGGCACTCGCCATATGCCGTGGGACTTCAGCGTCGTTCATTGTTCAATGCACTCTACCCGCCAGTTGTTGAACATGAAGTTCCGATCGCTTGCGCGACTGCTATCCAAGACTACCGCTACCGATCGGATCGCAAAGTCAGCCTACTCGACGCTAACCGAGCGGAAGTAGGAGCCTTCGATTTTATCGTCGATGCGAGCGGCGCCCGATCGGCGCTGCGTAACCGGGTCGCGAAACCGAACAGCAGCAAAACGCTCAGGTACGGGTCATTATGGGTAAGCCTGGACGCGAGTAATAGTGAATTCGCAAAGCACGTCTTGCACCAGCGCTTTGCGGGTCCGGGTCAAAGTGTTGGCTTGATGCCGGTTGGATCGGAGAGCGTCGGTTGCGTGGAGCGGTTGGCCTTGTTTAGCGACGTTGACATCACGAAGCGCGACTGTGTCCGGCGACAAGGCCTCGCGACATGGAAAACGACCGTCGCCCAAATCTGGCCGGCGTGTACCTCACTGCTTGACCAGCTAAGCTCATTCGAGCAACTCACGCTGGCCGTCTACCGCCATCACGCCACTAAGCCGCTTTTTAAACCGGGGATCGTGTTTATCGGAGACGCGGCTAGCGCGACGAGCCCGTTACTCGGCCAAGGCGTCAACATGTCGCTGATTGACGCAATTGTTCTCGCCCAGGAAATGCGCGCTCAAGATGATTGTCTTGTCGCTTGTAGGGAATACGCCATCAAGAGGCGCTGGCATCGCCGCGTGGTGCAGAACATGGCGTTGTCGTTAATTCCGTTTTACAAGTCGAACGCCCTGTCACTCGCGATCCTCCGCAACCACCTTTATCGCCCGCTTTCGCTGTTGCCCTTTCTCGATAAATTTACCGCATTAGTTGTTGGCGGACTGCTGCCTGACCCCAGGCGGTACTTTGGCGCCCATCGACTCGGTGAAACCAAGACCATAGCCTTACCCACAACTGCCGCTTAGAAGACCTCGATCGTGGCCGTTCCAGTTACACATAGTCACGGGTAACGACCTCCACCACGACGTCGAGCACTTGCTGCTCGACGACATCCCGACGACCCGGCTAAGTGGGTCCTTATCAAACCAGTCACCGGCGGTGGAGTTCGCACTGCTTTCCCGTACGCTCCGTGAGAGTCGATTTAATTGGGCTCGCATATCGGCGGCCCTCGAGCTTCACCCTTTTACGGCCACTGTCACGCGTTGCGACTGGCGCTCAATGCCGAACGGCAGGCGCACGAGTTCTATCTCCGGGTGCTGGCATCGTGCCGGGATGACGAGGTGCTGGCGCAGGCCCGTGAATTGGCCCGAGAGGAACGAGAGCACGTCGAGCTCGTGCAGGTCCGGCTGACCGCATACCCAAAGCCCGAACAAGACTGGGACGAAGACCTCGACCCGTCAACGTTGCCCGAGTAACCCGCCCTCGGACGATCATGCCTGCATCGCAGCTTGGTGGAGTTCTTCCAGGCGCGATGCTGGAGATGCGGTCTGGTGCCTCTGTTGCACTTTAGTCATGTTTGACCGCAGGTCGAAACGTGCGGGTTAGCCATGTTTGACCGCAGGTTGAAACGTGCGGGTTAGCCATGTTTGACCGCAGGTCGAAACGCGCGGAATAGTCAGCTCGATCAGATGAGCAAGCTGATGTCGGACTGGCCGGCAAACTCGAAGAACGTGGCTGCTCCACCGCTCTCGATCTCATCGATCAGATCTTCGGATTTGAAATCGAACAAGTCGACGGTCATCTGACAGGCGATGAGCTTGACGTCGGACTCAATGCAGACGTCACGCAGCTCTTCGACGCTGGCTACGCCTTTCTGCTTGAGCTTGTCTTGCATCATGGAAGTCATCACCGACTCCATGCCGGGCAACGCCGTACCCATCGTCGGAAACCACTTGTCCATGCCCATCGGCATCGGCATTGCGGGATTGCCCAGCGGCGACACTTTGAGGTCGAGCTTCTTGCGCAGAAGCTGCAAGCCGTAGAACGTGAAAAATATCTGCGTCTCGTAGCCGAGCGCAGCCGCAGTGGAGGCGAGAATGAATGGCGGGTACGCCCAGTCGAGCGTGCCTTTCGTAGCAATCAGCGCGAGCTTCTTCTGATTGTCAGACATGGTTGCGGTCCGCCGAGTTGTGCAATAGATCGCGATGGCGCCTCTTCGTCTGGCGTCAATCGATATATTATATTATGATATTCTATATGTCGATAGATCAATGCGGTTCACCCGCGTGGGGCGGCTGCGAGGATGAGCTCGGCTGTACGACGGCAAAAGCAGCCCTAGCCTCTGCCGGCGCGTTGCGGGCGTAGTGCCCAGCAAGTCTAATCATCGATGACGCTTTGGAGATCACCATGACTGAATACCACCAAGAACTCGACGCATCCGGTCTCAACTGTCCGCTGCCCATACTGCGCGCCAAGAAGTCATTGAGCGCCATGAGCTCCGGCGAGATCTTGCGCGTGGTGGCGACCGATCCGGGTTCGGTAAAGGACTTCGACGCATTCGCCAAGCAGACGGGCAATGAGCTGTTGGCGTCGTCCGAAGAAAACGATCGTTTCGTCTTCTTGCTGAAGAAGGCTTGAAGCTGCGCTGCCCCGAGGCCGTTGAGGCGATGGCGTTGGCCTCGCCCAGTGCGAGGCGGGCGTCTCGACCCGGAGGGAAACGCCTGAGCATGGTCGTGCCGGCTCAGGCCTCGAATCGCCGCCGGGCCTCGCCTGAATCGAGCGCGGCACGAATGCTGCCAGCAGCGCTCAGCAGAGACTCGGCGCGGCCGGTGTGCCAAAGCGCCAGTGCGCCCCCGTATGCGATGCTGTCACGGGCAGGACCCTTAGCGCCGGACAGCGCTTCGATACCCGCCGCCGCTGCGGCTTCGGCAATTGCGTGTGCGTCGACGCTTTCGCCGTCCGAGGCGGTCTTGCGTCTGTAACCATCCACGTCGTCGGGTAAGGGCACGGCTCGCAGCGCCTGCTCGATTTCGCACTCAGCGGGCGCGATGTCGACCTCGCGTTCTTCGCCAAAGTCGTGGT
>JBPCXK010000850.1:0-3455 GCA_051008635.1 Gammaproteobacteria bacterium | reverse complement strand
GCTCTATGAGAGTCCGAATGAAGAGAAGAGCCTGCCCGACGTCGTCAACGTAATGATGACGGATAACCAGCCAATGGCCGAATACCTGATGGAGAGTTTTATCGGCAAGCTCCCCGCCCTGGCGGGCCTGCCGGCAACGAGCGCCGTGCAGTATGTTGAGATTACCGAGAGCCGCCCAACGGGCGACCCACGCAGCCGCTACACGGAAGCGGTCAAGGCCGAAGGGTTGGATGTCGAGCTGATATGGGACGGGCTTGGCGCACCCACGGCGTTGGAGCTGCCTGCCGAGCTGACGGGAGCCAAAGAAAACGAGCTGTTCACCGTGCTGGTGGAATCCCGCAAACCGCAGATCATTGTCAACGGAACATCGTTGAAAGGGGAACCGTTCGAGAGAGTGCAGGCGGGGATCAAGACCACAACTGCATTCCTTTATTTCTCCGAAACCTGGATTACACCGGGTTGATAGACGTGACGCTTGTGCCAGAACATAGGGTGGGTTGCGCGGGCAGCGAAACCCACCAGCGATGTTTGGTTTTCCCCCCGGTGGGATTCGTCCCTCGCCGCACCCTACCGTTACTTGTTCGAAACGTGTGAGACAATGCTCAATTCCGCCGACGAACTGGCGTTGCAACGCCTCGTAGCCGTAATCCCGGAGTGGTCGGGTATTGGCGCCGCCGGTAAACTCACGGACTGTGGCGCCAACGTGCTACTGCATGCCGGCCCGGCGTTCCACAACGCCGCCGCTATCACCAAACCGATTTTTAACTCCGCATGTGTGGCGGCAGTTTATGAAGGACTGGCGCGCGACTTTTCAGAGGCGGGAGCAAAAATCAAAAGCGGCGACGTCGTGCTGGAACCGGCTCAGGATCATCGTGTCGTCACACCTCTGGCTTCTGTCGTATCCCGGTCCATGCCGCTGCAGCTCGTACGGGACCGGCATCAATCTGACCACGCCGTCTATTCTCCGCTGAACGGAGGCGGCGGGCCGGCTATGCGGCTGGGACTGTGCAACAATGCCGTGCTGGAGCACTTGCGCTGGCTGAACGGTGAGTTCGCCGATGCGTTGGGAGAGGAGCTGCCGGAATCCATCGCACTTACGCCCATTGCGCGCGATTCGTTAAAAGAGGGCGATGACTGTCACGGCCGAACCATCGCAGCGACGCGCATTCTTGCCGAACGTCTGAACAGACTGTACAAGCTGAGCCCGAGGGCACAGGAGTTTCTCGCCAACGGCCCCAGCTTCTTTCTCAATCTCTGGATGGCGGCGAGTAAATGCATGTTGGCTGCATCGGCGGGGATTGAAGGCAGCAGCCTGATCATCACGGCCGGCGCCAATGGCGCCAGGACGGGTATTCAGATTGCCGGTCTGCCCGAGCAATGGTTCGTACATGAGGCCGCCGCCCCGACCGGTAAGCTCGACGACAGCACCCTGCCCCAATCGCGCGCATTGGGCGCCATTGGCGACAGTGCTATCATCGATGCTCTCGGGCTCGGCGCAATGGCCATGAATTACGCGCCCGAGCAACAGAAGAACCTGCTGCAGTTCATGCCGGCGGGCGGGCTCGCGCTACCGCAAGCTTTGCTGTCGGCCGTTCACACCGGCTTCGGAGAGCTGAATCTCAAGGTGGGAACGCTTGCGCGCACGGTCGTGGACAACGGCAGACAACCCGTCGTGAGTCTGGGCATGCTCGATATCGAAGGAGAGCTGGGTCGCCTGGGCGGAGGTATCTACTCACCGCCGCTGTCGATCTTCAGCGACGCCGTTTCGGCCCTGCAAGGCTGATCGCTGTGGATACTACAAGTATGAAACCGAAAACATGCTCGCTCACACCCTGGTTCGGCGCCGAGGTTCTCGGCGTCGATCTGGCAGGCGACTTGTCAGATGACCTGCTGAAACATCTCAGATGGCTCCATCACGAACACAGTGTGCTGTTGTTCAGGGACCAACGCCTCGAGCCCGCCGCGCAGGCAAGGCTCGCGCAGCGTTTCGGCTGGCCGAAAGTCGAAACACGCAAACAGTTCAATATGGTTGACTATCCCGAAGTGTCGACCATCGGCAACGTCACCAACGAACAGGGGAAATCGCTCGCGTTCTTCGCCAAAAACGGATTGAACTGGCATACGGATGGAACGTCGGCGTGTCACGTCAACGCCGTTACTTTTCTGTACGCTGTCGAAGTGCCGAAACATGGCGGCGATACGCTGTACTGCAGCACGGCCGAAGCCTGCAGCACGCTGTCGGAGGATCTGAAAGCAACAGCGCGTGGCATCAGCGTGCTCTGCAGCTTCCACGCCCACAACGACCAGATTATCGAAACGGATCCGAAGTCTCATATCCCGCTGACTGCCGAAGAACGCGCTGCATTGCCGCCGGTGTGGCATCGGATCGTGCAAACCCACCCCGTGACTCGCCGCGAAGTACTCTATCTGAATCAGGATCCGCTCGAATTCAAAGGCATCGCTTACGATGAGGGACTGGAGCTGGTAAAGGCGCTGGTCGCGCATGCGACACAGGCGGATAAAGTCTATCGACATCGCTGGCGACCCGGTGATCTCGTTATGTGGGACAACCACTCGACGTTACACAGCACAACCGATACAGAACACTACATAAACGACCGCCGTCTCATGCACCGTTCCTTCGTGTACACGCTACCCACCGAAAGGCCGATTCAGAATCTCGACAGGTTCAACAAGCTCTTCCTCAATTCGGAAACCTGTTCATAACCAATATGTGAGCGCAGCGACATAGCCAGGCTGGAAGCGCCAGCTCGCACGGTGTGATTTCATGACAACATCCAGAACCGGGCGTCGAACTGCACACGACCCCGCTTGTCACAGATCGTCGTACAGCTCTTCCATCATCGGGATCCGGCCATAACGTGAGATCACCCGGCCCTCATGCAAAAGATACATGTCACCCGCAAAAGCGTTGCTGCCGACTGGTGCATTGTCGCGATACCCGGGCAGCACATAGCGCTGCCACAAATCGCCGGGTTCGATAACGTGCAGATCGGGATCGACATAGGGATAGTCGTGATTCGGCAAGTGTTTCTCCTTATCCCGGCGACTCGTGGTCAAAACGGCACGCCTTCTTTTTGCAGATGCCGGCCGATCAACATCTTTTGAATCTGGTTTGTGCCATCGAAAATTTCGAAGGCTTTGACGTCGCGCATAAAGCGTTCGACGGGATATGCCCTGGACAGACCATTGCCGCCGAGAACCTGCACGGCATCGACCGTCACCTTCATGGCCGCCTCGGTTGCCGCCAGCTTGGCGAACGCACAATAGGTGCTCGATCGGCGCGAATGATCAGATTCGAGCATGCTCATCGATTGCTGCCACAGAGCGCGGGCCGCGGCCATGGCGCAGGTCATATCAGCGAGCAGAAACTGCAGACCCTGATGCTCGATGATGGGTTTGCCGAATTGACGGCGTTGATTAGCATACTCGAC
>JBPCXK010000849.1:0-8289 GCA_051008635.1 Gammaproteobacteria bacterium | reverse complement strand
CGCCCTAACCAGGCGTACCTGTACATCGTGCGCTCCCCGGTGGCGCACGCGCAAATCGGGTCCATCGATGTCGTGCAGGCGCGCGCTGCGCGAGGCGTGCTGGCGGTTTTTACCGCGGCCGATCTCGCGGCCGGCGGGGTGGAACCGATGCAGTGTGCATGGCCGCTATACAACAAAGACGGTTCACCGATGGCTGACGTCCCGCGCGAAGTGCTGGCAGGTGAGCGTTTGCGCTATGTCGGCCAACCCGTAGTTGCGATTGTGGCGGAAAGCGTGGCGCAGGCCAAAGACGCCGCTGAGCTGGTTGCAATCGACTACGATGATCTACACTGCGTGATGGACATGCGCGATGCGATTGCTCCGCAAGCGCAAACCATTTTCGACCATGTGCCACGTAACCTTTGTCTCGATTGGGAGATGGGAGACCGCGCCGCCACCGATGCCGCGTTCGCCGCGGCGGCGCACGTCGTCAGCGTCGAACACGTACAAAACCGTGTGGTGCCCTCCGCCATCGAACCGCGGGCCGCTATCGGCGAATACGACCCCGGTAAGGATGAATACACATTGTACGTATGCTCACAGAACCCGCACCTCGCACGCAGCGCCTATTGTCGCGAAACACTGCATATCGCCGAAACCAAACTGCGTGTCATCGCGCCCGACGTCGGCGGTGGATTCGGCAGCAAATCCTGTCCTTACAGCGAGGACGTGATCGCCCTTTGGGGCTCGAAAACCGTTGGCCGGCCGATCAAATGGGTCAGCGAGCGAGGCGAAGCGTTCGTGTCCGACGCACACGCCCGCGATCACATAACGCATGTACAGGGCGCTTTCGACGACGACGGCAGATTTCTCGCTATTCGGGTCACAACGCTGGCCAACCTGGGTATTGGCACATCGTTGTTCGGACCGGTAGTGCCGACCATTTTCTATGGGACCATGCTTGTCGGTGTGTACCGCATACCGACGATGTACGCCAGCGTCAAGTGCGTGTTGACCAACACGTCGCCGACAGATGCTTATCGCGGCGCCGGCCGCCCCGAAGCCACTTACACGATTGAACGTCTGGTCGAAGCGGCCGCGCTGGAGCTCGGCATCGATTCCCTGGAGCTGCGGCGCCGTAATTTCATTCCGCCCGAGGCTTTTCCTTACGAGTCGGCTGCCGGCCTGCTTTATGACTCCGGCGAATACGCCAAGTGCATGGACACCGCACTGCAGGCAGCCGACTACAGCGGCTTCGATAAGCGCCGCGAAGCATCGGCGCAACGCGGCCGACTACGCGGTATCGGTGTCTGTGTTTACACTGAAATAGCCGGCGCCGGACCGACCGCGGTGGCGGTAAGCTTTGGTTCGACGTTGCCGCTCTACGAAGTGTCGACCGTGCGGGTCCACCCCGACGCGACAGTCAGTGTGTTGACGGGCGCACACAATCATGGACAGGGGCACGAAACGACATTTGCGCAGATCGTTGCCGAGCGACTGCAAGTACCTTTCGAGAACATCGAAGTCGTGCACGGCGATACCGGCGTCGTGCCGTACGGTGTCGGCACGTTCGCTTCGCGCTCCGTGAGTCTCGGTGGCAGCGCCGCGGTCGCAAGCGCCGACAAAGTGATCGAAAAAGGAAAAAGAATTTCCGCATACATGCTGGATGCGGACGACGCACATGACATCGACTACGTCGACGGAATGTTCAGGGTGCGTGGCAGCAACAACTCGGCGTCGTTTTCAGAAGTGGCGAAAATGGCGTATCTGCCGAATAAATTCCCCACCGACCAACTGGAGCCGGGGCTCGAAGAAACCACCTGGTACGACCCGCCCAACTACACGTTCCCTTGCGGCGCCCATGTGTGCGAAGTCGAGGTCGATCCGCAAACCGGTAGTGCGCAGATTCTCGCGTACACGATCGCAGATGAATTCGGTGTGATAATCAATCCCATGATCGTGGAGGGACAAGTGCACGGCGGCGTGGCTCAGGGCATCGGGCAGGCGCTGCTGGAACAGGCCGTGTACGACCCTGACAGCGGCCAGCCCCTGGCTGCATCGTTTCTCGATTACGGCTTGCCGCGGGCGGACGATTTGCCGAACTTCGTCGTGGAAGCCATTGAGGGATACACACCGTCCAACCCCCTGGGCGCAAAAGGTTGCGGTGAAGCGGGCGCCGTCGGGGCGCCGGTTACGGTAATGAATGCGCTGTTGGATGCGCTGCGACCGGCGGGCGTCGTCGATTTATCAATGCCGGCCACGCCGTTGAAAATATGGACGGCGATCCAGGCAGCACGACAGAGTTGACTTCGATGTACCAGTTCGAGTTTCACACACCCAGCGACATTGACCAGGCCTTGCAACAACTGCGGCGCGCGGATGATGGCCGATTCCTCGCTGGCGGCATGACCTTGTTGCCAACGTTCAAGCAACGGCTGGCGCAGCCGAGCGACCTTATCGATCTGAGTGGTATTCAATCCCTTGCAGGGATACATGAATCCGATGGGACGCTTACGATAGGCGCAATGACCACACATGCGGACGTCGCGTCGTCGCCGCTCGTGCGCCAGAAGATTCCGGCGCTGGCCGCCCTGGCGGAGCAAATCGGCGACCCACAGGTGAGAAATCGTGGCACGTTGGGAGGCTCGGTCGCCAACAACGATCCGGCTGCAGACTACCCGGCCGGTGTGCTCGCGCTTGACGCGACGTTGATCACCGATCGGCGCGAGATCGCGGCGCAGGACTTTTTTCTCGACATGTTCGAAACCGCGTTGGAGGACGATGAGCTGATCACTGCATGCCGCTTTGACGTTCCCAAACGAGCGGGTTACGCGAAATTTCCCAACCCGGCATCCCGTTATGCGATCGTCGGCGTGATGGCTGCCGACTTCGGCGATCAAGCTCGTGTCGCGGTAACGGGGGCGGCGCCGTGCGCCTATCGGATGGCCGAAATGGAACAAGCCCTGAGCAATGACTTCAGCGCCTGCGCGATTGCCTCCATCGCAGTGGACGCGAAGGGATTGAACGAAGACATACACGCAACCCCGGAATACCGCGCACACCTTGTCAATGTGTTTGCGCAGCGGGCCGTAGACGCGGCGCTCCTTGCCTGAAACGGGCATCGGCGAGAAACAATAGCCGCTCGAAGAGCTCGCACATCGTTCTGGCCACCCGCATGGCGCCGCCTTGTGCAATATCCGGGCTAGGTCCGCTACCGGCTGGTCTTCGGGTTGACGAGATCAGTCCAGCGTCCTTGCGGTTCCCAACCAAGCACCGCCTTGGCCCGGCCGTTATCGAGGGCCGCGGCGTGAGGGTTGTTTGCGAACCTCTTTGCGTCTCGCAGCGCAGGTAGCGTGCCGAACTGACGCTGGACGACATCGAGGGTCGGGGTAGGGCTGAAAGTATCGTCCGCACATAAAAGCTGTCGAAAACGCCGGCGTCGGCTTCGAGCGCCTGGCGAAAACAACGCGCGCAGTCTTCCGGCGTCACATAGGCGCGAAGTATGGACAGCCCCGACGCCTCGTTCCTGTCCGGCTGTTGCATTGCTTGGTCGCCGTCCGCGACCCGTGTGCACTCATCAATCTCCTGAACCCAGTGTGGGAAGGCGACGAGCGCCGGGCGGAGACAAAGAATGCGCATCCGTCCGCGGCGTACGATACTCCGCGCGGCGTACTCGCCCAGCATCTTGCTCAGGCCATACGTCCCGCACGGGCGCAGCGGATGGGCTTCGTCCACCGGCAGGTAGTCAGGGATAACGATCGGCTTTTCTACGCTGAATCCTGAAGCCGCAACGCTCGAACAGATAACCGCCTTGTCGATGCCAGCTTTTTCAGCGGCGTGTAGTACGTTCCACGTGCCCTGCACGTTGGTCGCGAATACCAGCTCCGGCGGCGCCTCCACCGCAGCGTCGATACCGGCCAGATGTATGACTGCGTCCTGTGCCTCGAACGCGCGTGTGAGCTCGCCCATGTTCAATACGCTTGCGAGCACCTGGCGCGGCGCAGTGTCGTCGCGCGCCGGGTCGAAGACTGTAACGTCATAGCCCCGCGCGAGTTCTGCGACAACATAGCGGCCCAGCTGCCCGGCGCCGCCGGTGACGATCACTTTTCTGTAGTCACTCACTGCCGTGTTAGTCGTTCGAGAACCATAGAGCAGGTAAAGATGGTCGTTCTTCGCACCAAAGCAAAAAGGGCGGGAGGTTCCCTTTGCGTCGTCAATAAGCGGCGCACCGTGACGCAAGACGTGCAGGCCGGCAGATGTCGGTTCAGATTCGGGCTCTCCGCACCAGGCGTAAGGTCAATTTCTCTTTTGTATCGACGGTCCGACCCTGAAACTCAATGACATTCCGGTCAACGACGCTGTCGGCCGTGCCGGAAAACGAAACCGGAATTGCGTTTTCCGGCCCAAGGGCCTCATGCTTGTCGTCGGCGTAGTGATTCAGACCAAAATCTAGCGTCACTCCATCGTTTTCGATAGAGTAGGTGCCGGAGATGTAGTAGCGCGTATCGCCGCCCAGGATACTGCCGCTTTCGAAAAAATCCCCAAACACGCGCAAGCGCTGGAACGAGATCATTCCCACCGATATCAGTTCGCCAGCAGCTATGATCTCTGCTGACCAGAGGCCTTCGGCGAGGGAGGCTGTCATTACACTATGAAATACGAGCTGAATTACAAAGCATAGACCCCGTCGATGTGGAAATCACGCGGCCAACCTAGCGCAAACGCATGAGAAAACCCGGGATCAAACGCGAAAAAGCCAATAGTCGCTCGAATCGATCGGAGGAACTCGTGCTTGTAGCCTCGGAGTTGTTCATGGAACGCGGCTTCGAGTCCGTAACAATCAAGGATATTGCACAGGCTGTGGGCGTGAATACCGCCTTGATCTACTACTATTTCAAGAACAAGGAAGACTTGTTGCGCGCGACCATCGAGAGTCTGGTCGATCAGGCGCTACAGACTTACGAGCAGATACACGAAAAACATGATCGACCGCGCGACGTCATTGACGACTGGATCGACACCCACGTGCAGCTGCGCGATCCGATTCGCAAACTGGTAAAGATCAGTCTGGACTATCGTGGTTTGCGGCGCAAATCGCGGCATATCGACAAGGCGATCGATCGATTCTATGAGCGCGAGCACCAGATTTTGGAGGATGTGATCGAGCGCGGGATGCGTCAGGGAGAGTTCCGGTCCGTCGACGCCAACAGCTTTGCCCGTTTCATCTCGATCCATCTGGACGGCATCATGGTGGCATCGGTCATCCGGCCCGAGATAGACCCGACGAACGGGATGGAATACCTGCGCGGCATCATCGGGCAGCAGCTCGGGAATTCCACCTCCTCCAACGGCTTACGTGGCATAAATCCTGGCGCCGGCGGGCGTCAAAAACAGGCTTGAGCTCACCCGATGGCGTTGTGTATTTCTCCCGCGCCACCATAGTTATGCTAATTGACTAGTTAATTAGCCTTTGGGATACTGCCGTGAAGATCTGGTTTGCGGTTGCATCGTTTGTGACCTGAGGATCGACAAGAAACTAACAAAGCCCGCGAGAAAACGACTGTGTTCTGGAAAAAGAAATCCGAAGACAGCGGCGCCGGCAAGTTGTCAATTTTCTTTGCCTCCGATCTGCACGGTTCGACCGTGTGTTTCAAGAAATTTGTCAATGGCGCCAAGTTCTATGGCGCCAATATTCTTTTCCTGGGTGGCGATCTGACCGGCAAGGCGGTTTTGCCGATTGCGAAGCAGGGCAATGGTTCATATCTGGCCGCCGAGTCCGGCGAAACAATAACGCTGGCGACTAAAAGCGAAGTCGAGGAATACAGCCACCGTACAACCAACAAGGGTTTTTATCCGATAGTCGTGTCCGAGGATGAGTATCAGGAGTTGAAAAAGGACGCCGACAAGCAGCAGACGCTTTTCAAGAAGCTGGTGGTCGACCGGGTTGCGGAATGGTGCGAATACGCTGGCGAAAAACTCAAGGGCAGCGGCATACCCCTGATAACCGCACCGGGCAACGATGACTTCTATGAGATGGACGACGTGTTGAGTAATGCCCCCGCTGTGCAATATCACGACATGGAAGTGACCGAGCTGAACGGCTACGAGGTCTTGCACTGCGGCGGTTCGACGGTGACGCCGTGGGATACGGAGCGCGAGTACAGCGAAGAAGAGTATCAGGCCAAGTTCGACGAGCTGGCGGCGAAGGTCAGCAACATGGACCGCTGCATCTACAACGTGCATGTCCCCCCCTACGGCACTGTGCTCGACAGTTGCCCAAAGCTCGACGACGAGCTGAAAGTCGTATTCGAGATGGGCAATCCGGTGAGCATGCACGCGGGTAGTAAATCGCTGATGGCGTCTATCGAAAAGCATCAACCGCTACTGGGCATTCACGGACACATCCACGAAGGCAGAGGAAAGATCAGTATTGGGCGCACCATTTGTGTCAATCCGGGTAGCGTTTATCCTGAAGGGATATTGCAGGGTGCGTTGATAACGATAAAGGGAGACAAGGTAAAAGCCGTCAATTTAACTCAGGGGTGAGATCACAAACTATAGTGCTGCAAGAGGAGACAGCCCATGAACACAGATGCCGGTGAACAACGAATATTTCTGCGCAAAGCATCGGGACTCATTCGAACCGCGGGGGGACTGGACACCTTCATTTACAACCTCGGCCTGGTCAGCGTCGGGCTCGGCATTGCGAGCATCATGCTGTACGGGCCCGCCTACTATCCGGGCGGCAATATCGTCCTGAGTTGTCTGCTGGCCGGCGGCGCCATGGCCCTGATCGCCTTCGGGTTCATTACCTGGACCGTCACGTTGCCACGATCGGGCGGTGTATACGTGTTCGGTTCGAGAATTCTCCCACCATCTATCGCATTGACCATGAGCCTCGTCGAGATAACCGCCTGGTTGTTCTATTGCGCCATTGCGGCTTACTGGATCATCCTGCTCGGCATATCTCCGGCGCTGACCTTTGCCGGTTACCTCACGGACAGCGAGGGATTGGTAAACGCCGGGGCGTGGGTTGTTGAACCGTGGCCCCTGTTTCTGATCGGGTCGTCGATTCTGGTGCTGTCGGGGATCATTCTCGCCGCCGGTATGAAGTTTTATCTGTTCACGCAGAAGATCGTGTTCAGTGCGGCCTTGCTGCTGACGCTGCTGCTGATCGTCGTCTTGTTGATGGGCGACAACGCAACCTTCGTCACCAACTTCAACAGTGTGATGGGCCCGATTCTGGGCGTCGAAAGTCCTTATCAGGCCATCATCGACTCCGCCCGCGAAAACGGTTGGGTGTGGGACGGGCAGACCGATGCGACGCAGACCTGGTTGGTCTCGAACTGGCCATTTCTGCCCCTCGTGGGCGCGGCGTTTTCCATCGCCATCGGCGGAGAGATCAAATCCGTCGAGCGCTCGCAGACCTACGGTATGCTGGGCGCGGTCGTGTGTGCAGTGCTACTGTGGTTGATAGTCGCCACGCTTTGCAACTCCGTCTTCGGTTATGATTTCCTGGGCAGCGCTGGGTATAACCTGCTGGAGGGCGTCGGCGTACAGGTGGATCCCACCATAACACTGCAAGCGGGCGTGCTCACGTTGTCACCCTTGATCTGCGCGCTCGTGTCACTGGGCTTCATCTTCTGGATGTGGATGTGGATTCCCGGCATGCACACCTTCGGTGTGCGCGCCATCGTCGCATGGTCCTTCGATCGCGTTGCGCCGGAAGCCTGGGGGAAGATATCGCCGACCCGGCATACCCCTGTGGTTGCAATCGTCTTTACGATGATCGTCAACATCGTATTCATGTATCTGTTCGTATTCTCGGCGTTTTTCTCGAACATCGTGATACTGATCGAGGCGGCGGTGTTGGCCTGGAGCGTCGTGCTGGGTGCCGGCGTCTTTTTCCCGTATCTGCGTCCGCAGATCTATGAGAAATCACCCATCGCCAAGCGCACGATCCTCGGGCTGCCAATGATGACCGTCGCCTGCGCACTCGGTTTTCTCGCATCGCAGTTTTATTTCTGGACGCTGTGGTCCGATCCGGTTGCGGCGGGACACGACCCGCAGCAGCTCGCCATTGTGGGCGGCGTATTCGTGATCGGCTTTGTGTTTTACTTCACGATGAAGATGCTGCGCAAGGCGCAAGGCATCGACGTGACGCTGGCGTTCAAGGAGATTCCTATCGAGTAGGCTTGCGAAAACGGTGTAGATTCAACTTCCTTATGTTTGCGTAGGTTGGGGGTGGGCGAGGAGAAGGACAAAAGGGAGGGGTGGTGGGATGCCGGATGACCGGTGGGAGTCGATGCG
>JBPCXK010000848.1:0-5064 GCA_051008635.1 Gammaproteobacteria bacterium | reverse complement strand
GGTTTCCAGCTCATCCGGATCGATCGCGCTGATGAAAACCTGCGCATCCAGATCCGCCAAAGCACTGAGCAACGCCACGCGGTGGCCATGATCCAGCTCCGAGGGCAGGTCGTCTACCAGGAACGTGCACACGCGGTTAGCCTCTTCGCTGAACAAGCGCGCTTGCGCCAGCCGCAGCGCCGCGGCCAAAAGCTTTTGCTGGCCACGAGAGGCGGTGTGCATTGCAGCGTGGCCGGAGAGTTTAATGTTCAGCTCCGCGCGGTGTGGCCCGTGCCGCGTATACCCTCGCTCGCGATCTTGCACGGCCGAGTCGGCCAACGCCTGGGCGAGCGGGAACTCATCCGGCCAGCCGCGCCGGTAACCGACGTCGATGTCAGCCGTCGCCAGCAGCCGCTCGCCATACGCTTTGATAAGTCCTTCCAGCCGTTCCACATATGCCCGGCGCTGTTGATCCAGCTCCGCGGCTGTCTGCGCGAGCTCACCGTCCCAAGCCGCGCTGTCTCCTGAACTCCCCATTTTCAGCATGGCATTGCGCTGTTTCAGGGCCCGGGAATATCGGCGCCAGACATCGAGGTAGCGCGACCGCGAATGAAACACGCCCCAATCCATATACGCTCGGCGCAAGGCCGGCGCTCCACCCACAAGCTGATGGCTGTCCGGATGCAACACCTGCACCGGCAGCTCCGTGGCCAACTCCGCAATCGAAGCCGCCGCCCGTCCCTGCACCCGCATGCGCGTCCCCGCCTTCGACCGTTCTATCCCGATGATGCGCCGCGCCTCACCGGCAAGCGTTGCCGTCACGATCAGCTGGGGTTGCCCGTGGCTGAGCAAATCTGAAAGCAGGTGGGTGCGAAAACTGCGCCCGCGCGATAACACATCGACAGCCTCCAGCAGGCTGGTCTTGCCGGTGGCGTTTTCACCATAGACAAGGTTGAGACGGGGAGAAGGGGAGAGCTCAGCGCCGGCAATGATGCGCAAGTGCTGAACCCTGAGGTTGGCGAGCGCCATTGCAGTATCGCGCTGCCGCCGGCGATTCTCGACGAAGCGCTACAAGCGCATCGGCATTACGACGTACAGCGCCTCGCCGGACTCGGGTGACTTGATGAGCGCGCTGCTGTTGCCATCCTTCAACTCCATGTTGATACGACTGTGAGCCACAGCCCCCAGGGCATCCAGCAAATAATTCACATTGAAACCAATTTCGACCGGCTCGCCATTGAAGTCGACTTCGATCTCCTCCTCGGCCTCCTCGTGCTCGGGATTGTGTGCCTGAATCTTCAGCGCGCCCTGCTCGAGCATGAGCCGAATACCACGGTACTTCTCGTTCGACAGAATAGATGCGCGCGTTAGCGCGTGGCGCAGCGTGTCTTTCTCCACACTCATGAGCTTGTCGCTGTCCTTCGGCAGCACGCGATTGTAGTCCGGAAAGCGACCATCGATAAGCTTCGATGTGAAGCGCAGGTCCGCCAGCTCAACGCGAATGTGATTAGCGCTCAGTTCAACCTTCGCCGGCTCGTCGCTGTCTTCGAGCAACCGCTGTAGCTCCAGTACCCCTTTGCGCGGGATGATGACCTGTTGGTCGCCTTCTATTTCCACAGCCTCCCCCAGCTCACACAAGGCCAGTCGGTGACCGTCAGTCGCCACCGCGCGCAGCACCCCGCCGGCCACCTCCAGCAAAAGGCCATTGAGGTAATAGCGTACATCCTGCTGCGCCATGGCGAACGCGCAGCGCTCGAGCAGCGATTTCAGCCGCCCCTGCGCAAGCGAGAAAGTCGCGGCCGCCTGCACCTCGTCCAGCACCGGAAAATCTGCCGCCGGTAGCGACATCAAAGAGAAACGGCTCCGCCCTGACTGAATCACACCTTTCTCCGCGCTAACGTTAAACTTCATGTCCGCGTTCTCCGGCAACGCACGACAGATATCAAACAACTTGCGGGCAGGTAGTGTGAAATCCCCATCCGCCTCAGCGTCGATGTCGGTATAGGCGACCAACTCGATCTCCATATCCGTTGCCGTAAGCGACAGGCCTTTGGCCTCGGGGCGAAACAAAATGTTACCGAGTGATGGAATCGTCTGCCTCCGCTCAACTGCGCCGATGATCTGCTGGAGCGGTTTCAGTAGGGTTTCTCGCTTTAGATTGAACGTCATGTTTTGTGTAGTTATATATGTTAATTATTTAACTTATTACTATTAAGCGCCCGGTTGAAGCCAGCCTCTATTGTTAAAATCTCCATCTAAATCAACAGCTTATTTACGTATATGGCTGTTTATATCCGCTTAACCGATGCCTGCTGGGCCTGTGGATGCGTTGTTGATGAATTTCGCGGCCGCTGTTTTTCAAGCCCCAGCCGACAACTTGTCCACAGCCTCATCTTCGCGCACCCCGCCTAGCTACTCAAGGTGCGCGACAGGTTGATGTAGTCCTCGTTCAAGCGCGCATCCGAATCGCACAACTCGGCGATCTTGCGGCAGGCGTGCAGCACGGTCGTGTGATCTCGGCCACCGAAGGCGTCGCCGATCTCAGGCAGGCTGTGACTGGTAAGCTCCTTGGCCAGTGACATCGCTATCTGGCGCGGGCGCGTCACCGAGCGGCTGCGCCGCGCCGAGACCAGATCCGAGACCCGGATCTTGAAATACTCGGCCACGGTCTTCTGGATGTTATCGATTGTGACCAGCTTGTCCTGGACCGCGAGCAGGTCCTTGAGCGCTTCCTGGGCAAACTCGAGATCGATGGGGCGGTCGGTAAAACGCGCGTTGGCGATCACCCGCCGCAACGCCCCTTCGAGCTCGCGCACATTGGAGCGAATCCGTTTGGCGATGAAAAACGCCACTTCGCTCGGCAACTCTATCTGCGCCAGCTCCGCCTTGTTCTGCAGGATCGCAACCCTGGTCTCCAGTTCCGGTGGCTCGACTGCTTGTGTAAGGCCCCAGCCAAAGCGCGACTGCAGACGTTCCTCGAGCCCGTCGACCTCCTTGGGGAAGCGGTCACAGGTGAGGATGATCTGCTGCTGACGTTCCACCAGTGCGTTGAAGGTGTGAAAAAATTCTTCCTGCGAACGCTCTTTGCCGGCAAAAAACTGAATGTCGTCGATCAGCAAGGCGTCCAGCGAGCGGTAGTACCGCTTGAACTCGTTGATGATGTTGTGCTGGAGCGCCTTGACCATATCGGCGACAAAACCCTCCGAGTGCAGGTACGCGACCTTGGCGCCGGGTTTACTTTCCAACAGCCGGTTGCCTATCGCATGCATGAGGTGGGTCTTGCCGAGACCGACCCCGCCATAGATGAACAGCGGGTTGTAGGCTACGCCCGGGTTCTCGGAGACCTGCTTGGCCGCGGCCTTGGCGAGCTGGTTGGACTTGCCTTCCACGAAGTTGGCAAAGGTGAAATTGGGGTTCAGGTTGTTGGTGAACTGGTGGCCGTTGTTCACCTTGCCGCCCTCGATGGCTTTGAGTGCGGGCCTGGCCGATGGCGCCGCGGCGGGCACCGCGCTGCTGCTGCCGATCTCCAGCAGTACGCGGGGGCTTTCGTCGTCGGCGAGGTCAGTCACCACCGCATCGATACGCGCGAAGAAGTTGTCCTTCACCCAGTCGAGCACAAAGCGGTTCGGCGCGAGCAGCCGCAGCGCGTCGCGGTCCTCGACCGCATGCAGCGGGCGGATCCAGGTGTTGAGTTGCTGTTCGGAGAGTTCGTTCTCCAACTGCTGAACACAGCGTCTCCAAAGTGGGCTGGCAGGCAAAGCGCGGGTCTCCGGGCCGAAAAGACGAACAGGGGGAAAGCGGGAAAGTCTATACCGTAAAACGCGCCTTAGCCATACTGAAAACAAGGCCAGTCAGCGGCCACACTCCAGGTGTCATTGGTCACGGTTCTTTTGTTATTTATACACGCCAGTGCCAATAGCGAATGACCAATGCCCAGTGGCAAATACCCAGTCACCCAACTCACGCTTTATTGACAAAACACGGTGTGCCAAGTATGTTGGCGCGCTCGATTTCGGCGATCCCAAACCTATAGATTGACGTCATGAAACGCACGTTCCAGCCCAGCAATTTACGGCGTAAACGCACGCATGGTTTTCGCGCGCGCATGCGCACCAAGGCGGGTCGCCGCGTAATACGCGCCAGGCGCAGTAAGGGCCGGGCGCGGCTTTGCCCCTAGTGCTTCGTCAGACTGATATTGACGGAGTACTGAGATCTTGGCCCAGGCCGCGAGTCGCACGCTTCCTCGTGCCGTCCGGCTGACCGGATCCAGGCAGTACCGCAGGGTATTCGAGCAAGCCGTGCGCTCAAATGACACAGCCTTCACCTTACTCGCCCGCCACAACGACATCGGCTACGCCCGCCTAGGGCTGGTGATATCCCGCAAATGCGCCAAACGTGCCGTTGCGCGCAATCGTATCAAGCGGCTCGTGCGCAGCAGCTTCCGCGAATGCAGGTATGAGCTGCCCTCGGTCGACATCGTGGCGATGTGCCGCCCGGTGGTGCAGGGCATGAGTAATGCGGACATCGCAGTGAGCCTGGCAACGCACTGGAATCGACTTTCCCGGCAATGCAAACAGTCCTGATCGCGCTCATCAAGGTTTACCGTTATGTGCTGAGCCCGTTTGTTGGTCAGCACTGCCGGTTCACGCCGAGTTGTTCGTGTTACGCCGAGGAGGCGCTGCGTGTACATGGTTGCCTGCACGGCGGCGGCCTGATGCTCTGGCGGTTACTGCGCTGCCACCCCTGGTGCGAGGGGGGCTATGATCCGGTGCCGCCCGTCAAGGATAGTAACGCCCACAAATGCCCACGTTATGATTGAGAACCAACGCCTGGTGCTCTATGTCGGCCTGGTGCTGGTCATGTATCTCATGTGGGCGGCCTGGCAGGACATGTACGGGCCCAAACCCGTGTTGCCGCCACCACAGGTGACGCAGCCCGCAGGCGCGCCCGCCCAGACCCGACCCACGGCGGAAATACCGGACGATATCCCGGACGACATCCCGGATTCTCCCGCTGCGACCACCGCCGCCGCCCCCGAAGCCTCTCTCGCGGCTGACGCCGGGGGCACTGCGGCCACGGCCGGAA
>JBPCXK010000847.1:0-10364 GCA_051008635.1 Gammaproteobacteria bacterium | reverse complement strand
GTTGTGGGGGCCGGTGTTCCGCTTGCATCTGCTGGATGATGAGCAAAAACTCGCCACGCTGCGCGCGCGCGCCGCACATCTGGGTCTCGAGTTGCCGCTCGAGGCCGCGGAGTATCTCATGAAGAATTGCCCGCGCGATCTGGGGCGTTTGCTGGGTATCGTCGATGAGCTCGATCACGCCTCGCTGGCCGCGCAGCGCCGGATAACCGTTCCGTTTATCAAATCGGTTCTCGGGTTGTGAGCTGTTTTGCAAGCAGCGCGACACGGCGCCCGAGCGAAAAGCTCAACTCTTTCTCCTCCTCACTCAGCGGCAGGCTGGAATCGATACCCGCGAGGTGGCTTGCGCCGTAAGGCGTGCCCCCGGTCTTCGTTTGCATCAGCGACTTTTCCGTATACGGGAGGCCGGCGATCAACATGCCGTGATGCAGCAGTGGCAGCATCATCGAAGTCAAGGTGGTCTCTTGTCCGCCGTGGAGACTTGCCGTGGAAGTGAATACGCCAGCGGGTTTGCCTGCCAGCGCGCCGGAAATCCACAAGCCGCTCGTGCTGTCGACAAAGTATTTGAGCGCCGCGGCCATATTCCCGAAGCGCGTGGGGCTACCGAGCAGCAAACCGGCGCAACCCTTCAGATCATCGAGATCGGCGTAGGGTGGTCCGGTATCGGGTATATCGTCTTCACTCGCCTCGGTCGTCGCGGACACTGCCGGCACTGTGCGCAATCTCGCTTGCATGCCTTGCACGTCTTCGACGCCACGCGCGCAGCGTTGCGCCATCTCACGCGTAGCGCCGTAGCGGCTGTAGTAAAGGACCAGGACGTAAGGCATCAAATGATCTTCAACACGCTCTCGGGTGGCCGGCCAATAATCGCCTTGCCGTTGGCGAGCACGATCGGCCGCTCGATGAGTATCGGGTCTGCCAGCATCGCGTCGATCAGCGCATCGCGGTCGAGACCTGGGTCGTCGAGCCCGGCTTCTTTGTAAACTTTTTCTCCTTTGCGCATGAGCTCGCGCGGCCCGAGGCTCAGTAGCTTTAGCACGTGTTCCAGTTGCCGTTTAGTGGGCGGGTCGTTGAGGTATTCAACGATCTCGGGCTGCAAGCCGCTGCTGCCAAGAATCTCCAGAGTCTGCCGCGATTTGGAGCAGCGAGGATTGTGATAAATCGTAATCTTGTCGGTCATGTATCAAGTTCTTCAGTGATTTTTGCTGGACGTCCCGGTCCGCTTGACGGTAACAAGCGCCGGTGGTAGTTTCGGCCTCCACGGTGGTTAGAGGAGATCACCGATTATAATGAACTATATGCACACCTCGCTTAAGTTAACGCCCGTTTACTTATTCTGTTTGTTGCTGCTCGCGTTGGCGGCTTGCGCGGCCGCGCCGGTCCAGGAAATGAGTGATGCCCGCCAGGCGTTGCAGGCCGCGGATGCAGTAGACGCCTCGTCTATTGCACCGGAACAGTATTCGGAAGCGCTCGACAAGATGCAACGCGCCGAAGTGGCGCTGGCAGAAGGCTTCTTCGATCAGGCGCGCGATTATGCCATAGAGGCGAAAAACACAGCGCTGCAGGCACGCAAGCAGGCCATAGCCGGTAACAAAAAGTACGAATGACACGATCCGCTCGCAGTGTTACGTCGCTGCTGTTGCTTATCCGCAATTCATTGTTGTAGAAAGGCCCCATTCGGGGCCTTTCTGGTCTTCATGCCGGTGAGTCATGAGTGAATCGCAACCGCGGCTGTGCATGCGCTGTGTGGTGTCGGGCCGCGTGCAGGGTGTCTACTTTCGAGGCGCGACGCGCGATCTGGCGCGCGAGCTCGGACTCACTGGCTATGCACGGAATCTGGCCGATGGCCGGGTCGAGGTGGTTTGCTGCGGGCCGAAGTGTGATGTCGAGGCGCTGTCGAAGTGGCTGTGGGAGGGCCCGCCGGCGTCGCGTGTGAGCAGCGTGCGCTGCCAGCAATTGGACTATAATGAGCGTTACACGGAATTCGGCGTTAGGTAAAAAACATTGATGCCGAGGTTTTCCCGAACCGGTCAGCGTTCGAACAAGATCCCCAAAGTCAGGGAGCATATGTCCAGGCTAGCAATCCGCGCCGCCGATTTCGACGATCAGAAACTCTCTCTTGATGCCTTGCTGAAGCATCTGGTCGCCGAGCGGGCCGTCGACAAGCAGGACGCGGCCATGATGATTGCGAGCACCGCCGCCAAGGCGCGGGCTGACTCGCATCCGCTGGAGCTCATCGCCAAACGTAACTGGACCAATCACAACACGAAGCAGCTTCTGACATTGGAAGCCTTGACGGTGTGGCTGGCCGAAAAAGTCAACCTGCCATACGTGCGAATCGATCCTTTGCGCATCGACGTGCCCGCGGTAACCCAGGTGATGACCTACGCGTACGCCGCGCGGTTCAACATCCTCGCGATCGAGGTGACCGAAGGCGAAGTGACTATCGCGACGGCCGAGCCTTTCGTCGAGGAGTGGGAGACCGAGCTCAGCCAAATCCTCAAGAAGCGCATTACGCGCGTTATCGCCAATCCCGAGGATATCGGCCGCTATCTGCTGGAGTTCTATAGCCTGTCGCGTTCCGTTCGTGGTGCATCGTCGCAGCGCGATACTTTTATCGGCCGCGTGCAAAATCTCGAGCAGCTCATGGAGCTGGGACGTGCCGGCAAGCTCGACGCCAACGATCAGCACGTCGTCAACATCGTCGATTGGTTGTTGCAATACGCGTTTGAGCAACGCGCCAGCGATATTCATCTCGAGCCGCGCCGCGATCAAAGTAATGTGCGCTTTCGCATCGACGGCGTCATGCATTTGGTCTATCAGGTGCCGACGCCGGTGATGGCGGCCGTTGCCAGCCGCATAAAAATTCTCGGGCGTATGGATGTTGCGGAGAAGCGCCGCCCGCAGGACGGTCGTATGAAGACCCGCTCACCTGATGACGCGGAGGTCGAGTTGCGCCTCTCTACGATGCCGACCGCATTCGGCGAGAAGCTCGTGATGCGCATATTCGATCCGGATGTGCTACTGAAGAACTACAAAGAGCTGGGGTTCACCTCGGTCGAGGAGGGCGAATGGCACAGGCTGGCGGGTTCGCCGCATGGCATCATACTGGTCACCGGCCCTACCGGCTCCGGCAAGACGACGACGCTCTATTCCACGCTCAAGCAAGTGGCGCGGCCGGAAATCAACGTGTGCAGTATCGAAGACCCAATCGAGTTGATCGAGCCGAGCTTCAACCAGATGCAGGTGCAACATAACATCGGCCTCGATTTCGCCAGCGGCGTGAGAACGCTGCTGCGCCAGGACCCGGACATCATTATGGTCGGCGAGATCCGCGACATGGAAACCGCGGAGATGGCAACACAAGCCGCGCTGACCGGCCACCTCGTGTTCTCCACCCTGCACACCAACGACGCCCCATCGGCGATCACGCGTTTGCTCGAGATCGGCTTGCCGTCATACCTGATCAATGCCACCGTGCTGGGCATTATGGCGCAGCGTCTCGTACGCACGCTATGCCCACACTGCAAGCAGCAGGCGTCGCTGGACGAGGAATTGTGGAATTCACTGGTGAAACCCTGGAAAGTTGACGGCACCATAAAGTACTACGGCGCTGCCGGGTGCCTGGAGTGCCGCCAGACCGGCTACCTGGGCCGCGTTGGCATTTATGAGATGTTGCCTATCACGCCAAAGCTGCAACCCTTCATTACTGATGGTTGCGACCTGCTACAGCTGCGACACCAGGCATTCAGCAACGGTCTCAAACCCTTGCGGCTAAACGGCGCGCAGAAAGTCGCCGCCGGAATCACTACCATCGAGGAAGTGCTACGCGTCGCGCCGCCAGCGACTCATTGACCTCTGCGCAAGCCGCCCCAGAGCAACGCCAACCCAGCGCCGAACGCGGCGCCGCCCAGATCGACAAAAATGTCGCTCACCCCCGGCGTTCTGCCGCTGACGAAAAACTGCAGCACCTCGGAGACCCCCGCGAGCAATACGATGAGCAGTAGCGCGTAGTGAATCCCGCGTATCGCGAGTACGCGGCACAACAAGAAAGCCAACAGCGCGAACGCCAGGAAGTGACCCGCTTTGGCAACCGGTGTGTAGTCGAATACGGTCCCGCCGGAGGCTTTTTCACCCACGGCCATTCGTTCCTGGATGGCTGCGGGCAAGTGTTGCCCGATGCCGGCCTGTAGCGATTCCTTGAATGCCGCGGGCATCAACGCGCCCGCGGCAATGGCCAGCAACATGGCATAGATTGCCATCTGTGGCGGACCGAAACGCAGGTTCTTCGCGATGGGCGCGAGTACCCATGCGAGCACGAGCACCCACAGGGCGATGCCAAGGTAGCGATACTTGAGATAATCGTGCCGCTCGCTCACGGCGTGCAGGCTGATATAGCGCGCCTGGACTGTGCCGCTCGACTCCAGTATTTGCAACACGACCTGTACCGTCTGCGCCCTGGCCGGAACCTCGATCACGCGCGCGACGCGTTGCCACTCGCGGGTTCCCTCGATCCTCGCGGCCTCCTCTATGCCAACCCGGCGTTTATTTTCATTGAGACTGATGAGCACCAGGCGAGCGCTTTCCCACGGCGCCGGACCTGGGTTAATGGAGTCGCCGCGCAGCTCGGCCTGCAGCCGGAACAGCCGTTGCCCACTGGCCGCAAGGGTCTGGCGCATTGCGCCGTCTTGCTCCACCGTCGGCGCGGCGATAGTAAGCACGCCGTAGTCGGCCCTGACGTTGGCTCTGCCCGTTCTCTTCCAGTGATCGCGGCCGGCGCTGAAGTCGCCGTTAACCAGCAGCTCCGGGCTCGCATTCTCATAGCGCTCGAAGTTGCTGAAAAACGCAACCGTGCCCGCCATCAGGGCGAGCAACACGGGTAAGCGATAAAGCAGCCGCCGGTCCATGTATGCGTGGATCTACGCCGAGGGCTCGGCGCAGTTCATGCAGCAATGCGTTTGCGCAGGAACTCCACTACTTCGCCGACCTTCACATCCTCAGTATCGTCAGCGCTTCTGCTCTTGTATTCGACATGGCCGCCGTCGAGGCTGCGCTCGCCGATCACGATGCGGTGAGGGATGCCGATCAGTTCCAGATCGGCGAACATCACGCCGGGCCTGACGCCGCGGTCGTCGAACAATACCTCGAAGCCAGACTCGCGCAGCTCGCCGTAGAGTTTTTCCGCAGCCTCCCTGACGCGCTCCGACTTGCTCATGTTGATCGGCGCCAGCGCGACCTCGAAGGGCGCAATCGTCTGTGGCCAGATGATGCCTTTGTCGTTGTGATTTTGCTCGATCGCCGCGGCGACCACCCGTTTGACGCCGAGGCCGTAGCAGCCCATCGACATCGTGCGGCTGTTGCCCTGAGCGTCGAGCACGGTGGCGCCCATCGCCTCGCTATACTTCTCTCCGAGCTGAAATACGTGCCCGACCTCGATGCCGCGTTTGATCGATATCCGGCCCCTGCCGTCCGGGCTGGGATCGCCTTCCAGCACATTGCGAACGTCCACACTGTCCGGCAGCGGTAAGTCGCGACCCCAATTCACGCCGGTCAGGTGTTTGTCGTTTTCGTTTGCCCCGCAGACGAAGTCCGCGACAGTCGCGGCTGCATGATCCACAAACAGTGGTGCGTCGAGACCGACCGGACCGATGGAGCCGGGCGCGCAGCCCGCGATTTGTTGTACGTCACTCTCGTTCGCCATCGCCAACGGTTTGGCGACGCCGGCGAGCTTCTCTGCCTTGACCGTGTTGAGCGTGTGATCGCCTCGCACAACCAGCGCCACGACAGGGTGGTCCTCGCCCTTGACGAACAAGGTCTTTATGCAGCGGCTCGTTGGTACGTCGAGATATTGGCTGACCTTTTCGATTGTGTGTTGCTCAGGCGTGTCGATAATTTTCATTTCGGCGGACGGCTCGTCGCGTTTTTGCGCGGGTGGCAAGGTCTGCGCCAGCTCCACGTTCACGGCGTAGTCGCTGGCATCGGAAAACGCGATGGCATCCTCGCCGGAGTCCGCCAGCACGTGAAATTCGTGCGAACGCGCGCCGCCGATGGCGCCGCTGTCGGCGAGTACAGCGCGAAACTCCAGACCGAGGCGTGTGAAGATGCGTGCGTAAGCGTCATACATTCTCTGGTAAGACTGCTCGAGCCCTTCCTGATCGAGATCGAAGGAGTACGCGTCTTTCATGATGAACTCCCGCCCGCGCATTACCCCGAAGCGCGGCCGGATTTCGTCGCGAAACTTGGTCTGAATCTGATAGAAATTGACCGGCAGTTGTTTGTAGCTGCGGATGTCGTCGCGCGCGAGATCGGTAATGACTTCTTCATGCGTGGGGCCGAGGCAGAAATCGCGTTGATGCCGGTCGTGAATACGCAAAAGTTCAGGCCCGTACTCGTCCCAGCGCCCGGATTCTCGCCAGATCTCGGCGGGCTGCACAGCGGGCATGAGCAGCTCTACCGCACCCGCGCGATTCATCTCCTCCCGGACGATGGTTTCGACTTTTTGCAGTACCCGCATGCCGAGCGGCTTCCACGTGTAGATGCCGGCGGCGAGCTTGCGGATCATGCCGGCGCGCAGCATCAGCCTGTGGCTGATGATCTCAGCCTCGGCCGGCAGTTCCTTGACTGTTGAGAGTGGGAATCGGGAAACGCGCATGGTTAACGGCCTGGTCGCTTTTTGCGCCAAGGGCAAAATGTCAGTCGGGTCAGGGACTAGAATTGCGCGCCGTGCGCGGCGCACCCAATCAGGTGTCGCGCGGTGCGCGACTCAACTATAGTCTCTAGCCCGCATTTCTCACCACGGGGCGAGATGATCGCGCAGAGATTTGAATTCACAGCGCATTTTCTGAAGGAGCGGAATACAGGTCGTATTTCCGACTGAAGAAAATGCGTTGTGGAATCAAAGATCAAGCCAGCGCCGTCATCGTGGTGAGAAATGCGGGCTAGATACGAGTATCTAGTCCGCAGCAGGACGCTTTCGCTCGTGCGGCTAACCCCCACAGAATTCTTCGATGTGCCCCTTGGACTCTTCTATTTTCGCTTGCCTTTCCTCTTCAGGCAGCTTGCGATACTCTTCGCCTTCCTTCACCGAGATCTGTCCGCGACTCATCAGGGCCTGAAGATTCGCACTGGCGCGCTTGCAGTTCATTTCGCGAACTTTTTTGTCCTGCGCGCGTAATGCGATTTCTTCTTCGGAGGCTTGCTCCAGCTCCCGGCGTTCGTCGAACTCCTTGAGCTGGGTTTCGAGCTTTTCTTTGGTCGCCTCGGCGTCAGCGGGTTGCGCCGGCGCCCCTCTGACCCTTTTAGTGCAATTCGGTAGCGGTGACTGCACGTAGTTGACGTTGCCGTCCTCGTCCACGCACTTATAGATGTCGGCGCCGGCGGGCGCTACTGTCAGCGCGAGCAGCGCGAGGCTTGCGGTTAGTGCTATACGGTGTGCCATTGCTATGCTCCGTGGGAACAGCGCCATCGACCTGGACCTGCGATGGGCTTCAGTGTTCCTGCTAGACTTGGTGTCTAAGTATATGTTTTGCAGAGCCTTTAGTCAGCAATATTTTATACGATGATTAGCGCCGGCAAACAAAATAGGGAATACTAACCCGCATTTCTCACCACTGATGACGGCGCTGGCTTGATCTTTGAATCCACAACGAATTTTCTTCTTCCCGGAAATACACTCCGTATTCCTCGTTTCAGAAAATGCCTTGTGAATTCAAATCTCTGCGCGATCATCTCGCCCCGTGGTGAGATATGCGGGCTAGCCCGCAAACCGCGCCCAGCTCATAAATGATTGGTTACCTCAAAAACTGGTACAACCGCCATTTCTCCGATCCGCAGGTCGTCATACTCGCCCTGCTGCTGATCGTGGGCTTCACGGTTGTGGTGCTGGCGGGGGATATTCTGGCGCCGGTGTTGGCGAGCCTGGTGATTGCTTATCTGCTCGACGGGGCGATCGACATACTCAGGCGAGGCCGGATGCCGCGTTCCGTGGCGCTTTTAGTCGTGTTTTCGGGGTTTATCGCGGCGCTGATTCTGGTCCTGTTCGGCCTGATTCCGATGCTTTCCCGGCAGGCCACGCAGTTCTTCCTGGAAGTGCCCAATATGATCGCCCGGGGTCAGGAGTTGCTCCTGCAGTTGCCCGAAGCCTATCCAGACTTTATCTCGGAGCAGCAGGTGCAGGAGCTCATCGGTGGGATACGCCGCGAAGTCGCGATTTTCGGTCAGCGTGTGGTGAGTTTGTCACTGTCGTCCGTAGCGGGTCTGATCACGATCATGGTTTATCTGATTCTGGTGCCGCTTCTGATATTCTTCTTTCTCAAGGACAAGGCGCGCATCATGGAATGGGCCCAGGGTTTTCTGCCGCGTGACGTGGGGCTTGCCAACACGGTGTGGCGCGATGTGAACAAAAAGATCGCCAGCTACGTGCGCGGCAAGTTCACGGAGATTCTGATCGTCTGGTCCGTCTCGTTCGCGACCTTCGCGATCCTGGGTTTGGACTTCGCCATGCTGTTGTCGTTTCTGGTCGGCATATCGGTAATCATCCCCTATGTCGGCGCGCTCGTTGTCACGCTGCCCATCGCCTTCGTCGCCTATTTCCAGTGGGGCGTCAACACGGACTTCGTCTACGTCATGATTGCTTACGCCGTAATCCAGTTCCTGGACGGCAATCTGCTGGTGCCCTTGCTGTTCTCCGAGGTGGTCAACCTGCACCCGGTGGCGATCATCACCGCCGTGCTCGTGTTTGGCGGTATTTGGGGCATCTGGGGCATTTTCTTCGCCATACCGTTGGCGACGTTGATTCAAGCAGTAATCAATGCCTGGCCCACGGTGGCGGACCCGCCGGAGGAAGTCCTCGAGCAAGCAGCGGGCAAAAGGCGGAAGACGGCGTAGAAGAAGCCGTTAGCATCCGCTCTGCCGCCACGTTCAACTCATGTCATCGAATTCGTCCACTGTTGCCGAGTCGCCGGAGATGGTCGAAGAAGTCCTGAATTCGCCATCGTGGTACCTGGGTGAGTTCCGGGCGACCGAGCAGCGGGCTCGCGCTTTCGCCAATCTGGGTAGCTCGCGCAGACTCAAGGATTTGCTGCTACCGGCGCTGTACTGGACTCTGGGACATGCGCCGGCCGTCGCGGCGCTGGCCCCGCTGCAGGCGATCATCGTTCTGGTTCGGCTGCTGTACTGGGCGCCGGGCAATCCGCTGCGGCAATCATGCGAGGACATCTGCCGGATTGCGGCGCGGCAGGGGCACGAACATTCGCCCGGGACGATCTACCGGCAGTTTCTGACAAACCTCATCGTGACCGCCAAGGGGTATCAGCTGCTATTGGGCAAGGGCAGGCAGGCGGCATTGCCCCGTTTCCACCTGAAAGAGACTGATCGGCAAAAGTCGGATGACGCTCTGAAACAGTACGGCGGTTTCACTCTTGCCTGTCCACACAATCCGGCCTGTGTTTACTCCGCGATCAAACTCAATATGGAAATGCCGTTGCTGATCGTCACAAAGAATTCATCAACCATACGCAGAACACGGCTTGCGCTGGATGTGTTCGAGCGTATGCACACGAAAATACTGATGGTTCGCAACGGCAATCCGTTCGAGTTGGCGCGAACCATGTTCGCCGCCTTGAAAGACAACAAAGTACTCGCCGCTACCGTCGACAACGTGGACAGGGGCAGCGAGGCAGTCGCCGTGCAGATGTTCGGCCAGCAGGTGCCGCTGTCTGCGTGGGCCGCCAGGATCGCTGTGAAAAAAGGTGTGCCGGTTCTGCCGTCTTATTACCGCGTGACAGCAGACGGTGTGTGTATAGAATTCGGCAATCCGCGCGTGAGTAAGCATGTCGAAGAGGCGATGCAGCACTACGCCAGCTTCTTCGAGCAGAGCATCCTCAAAGACCCCGCCAATTGGGCCTATCTTGCTGATAGGAAGTGGCGGGAGGTGTTGAGGCGGGCGGCGGGATGTTGCGTCGCATAGCCGGTCGGCTCACGCCCGGGCCGCCCAACAATGTAAGAAAACATAAGCGGTTCAAAGACTGACCCCCATTGTTTGTGTTCTGTCGCGAGAATACGGATGGTCGGAAGCGAAGAGTAACGATGTCTTGGATGGATAGTCGTCACACGCCTTAGTACCTTACCACTGAAATCTTGTACAACAATACCAAGAATTTTCGGCCGGCGGTCGTGCACAAGCAAGGCGGACTTTTCCACGCCTTGTCCACGGCCGAGCGCCTCACACGCCGGCGTTGCGGTGGGACTTCGCCCAGCGTGCTCATCGCCTCACACGCTTTTGCGAGAGTCGACGTCGACGGTCTGGCCGTCCAGACGTCGTGCCGTATCACGCTGTGGCTAGGCCCATAAGAGCTGTTAACCAGCAC
>JBPCXK010000846.1:0-5010 GCA_051008635.1 Gammaproteobacteria bacterium | reverse complement strand
CGCTCGGCGTTGTTACGCTATGCGTAGGCGGGATGGTAGTAGCGCGAACGCTGAACAACCCCGAACTCGCCAACGAAATACGTGAAGCCGCGCGCGAATTGGCATTAGAGATTGCCGGTTAGCGAGTGTAGACCCGTTTGCGACGAACGGGAGCTGGCTGTATCAGGCGACCGGCACGGCTTTACATCTGCAATCGGCAGTTAAATTCTCAACAACTCCGCAGCAAGTGTCAATCTTGCATACAACAACGAAAGCGAGTAGGTTTTGCAGACCTGAAAGTTACCACGTTTTAGGTGGGCGGAGCGTTGCGCTTTCCACGTTTCGCCCTTGCTGTTACTTCCTTTGAAAGAGTATTTAAACTTGCTTTTCGCCTTCATTGGCCAAGGTGAGCCTTTGATCTTGGCAATTATCTGCGTACCATCGGAGAAAGGAGAGCAGCTGGCCCAAGCCAGGCTTGGCCCGAAATGATTAACCACTTCGGTCCAACTACAACCCCGTGAGTTTTTAGCCGAAAAGCTGTCGCCGTCTATCGCAGTTACCGTATTCACGACCTCTTCCCCGTTTCTGTACCAGTGCCATTCCTGCCCCACCTTTAGTTGCGGGGGTTTCGACATCGGTTCGAGCTCAACTTTACCAAGTTCTTCTAACGCCGCCACATTGGTCGCGACAGAGATCAATGATAGTGCACACAAACTGCTCAACATTCCACAATAGTTCATGCTCACTCATGTTTTGCCCATCTGGCTCGCCGCGCTCATCACTCCCTACAAAACTTTTTTGCTACACGTTGTTCAGCGGTGACGGTCGGTCTAGCCCGCATTTGTCACCACGATGCCGGCGCTGGCTTGATCTTTGAATCCACAACGAATTTTCCTCTTCTCGGAAATACAGCCCGCATTCCGCTCCTTTGGAAAATCCGTCGTGAATTCAAATCTCTGCGCGATCATCTCGCCCCGTGGTCAGAAATGCGGGCTAGCCATGATAGCTTTCGCATCGCGGCTGAAAGAAGGAGTCGTTAAACTCGAATGCTGGCGTAGGTCGGTGATGTCGAACGTCCGTCCTGATCGGCAATCGCGTACGTGAAGGCGACGAATTTGTCCTTTTTGACGCGCTGCCGCGCAGCCCACGAATCGTACACCACATGCGGCGGCTGACAGCCCTACGCCGCGCGACTAAAATTCACGATCTGTCTGCACTGTTTAAACATGCTGATCGCAACAACCGATGGATGAAAGCCGCCCGCTGACCCCCGAGGAGCTCGAAGAGCGCCTCGAAAAACGCGTCGAGCCCGTGCTGTCGATCCGGCGCACGGCCGCCGGGCCGGCACAGCAGCTCGCCACGCTCAACCGTGAGCAACAAGAGTTCGTGCTGCACTGGGTGGGCGCGGTGGCGAAAACGAATTCCGAAACCGCGTACCAGTTCGCCGCCTACGCGACACGGGCAATGAGCTGCCTGGATTTCGCCGGCGTCGAGGCATGGCTGATTCACGCCATGGACCAGTTCGACAAGCATGGCCTGATCAGCGCAGTGGGTGTGCTGCGCGAGGCTGAAACGTTTGCAGCCGAACGCCACAAGCCCGCGCGCGGTCTCCCGCTGGAGGATACCGCCGGCGTGCTGCAAAACTTCGTACGCGGACTCAACGGTCGCGGCCTGCGGGTCAAAGTCGATGAGCTCATTTACACCGACACCGAAACCTTGTTTCTGCCCGGCATGGTTAACGACTTTGCCACGCGCGGGGAAAACTTCACGCTCTATAAGGCCATGGCCGTGCACCAGTGGGCGCAGACGTGGTACGGCACGTGGCGGCACGATCTAAATGAGACGCTCGCCGCGTTCGACGATCAGGACAAGGCGCTACTTTGTTTTCACGCGCTCGAAACCGTGCGCCTCGATGCCTGCATAGCGCGCGATCTGCCGGGCATGCACCGCGACATGCGCGCATTACACCGCGGAGAACGCATTGCGCTCCCCGCCGCAATAGCCAAACGCCTGCGGCGGCCAGATGCAACCTCGCTCGACAGTTGTGAGCTCGTCCCCGAAATCTATGCCAACGGCTTACCACCTCCACACGCTTACCAGGGGACACTGCGCCCGGACCGCGTGCGCGCCGTCATGGAAGCGCGCATGGAAAAAAACAAGGCGAATCTGCAAACTGCGTTGAGAAGAATTCAGGACGAGGCTGTGGAACAGGCCGAATCCTCTACCGATTCGCAGACACTAACCCCCGCCGGGCAACCGCGATTCACAATGCAGGAAGTGCCGACGAGCGATGCCGAAGGCGGCTTCAGCCACGAGCTGACGCTAGGCGACAAACCGATGCCCATCTCCGATGATCTGCGCAGCACCATGGATTCCATCATCCAGGATTTCGGCGAGATCCCCGAGCACTACCTCGTGCCCGCCGGACACGGCGAATACGACTACCGAGGCGAGGGCAAACCCGGCGAACGCGAGCCGGACGACGTGCGGAAAGGGACTTACCACGAAGACGGCGCCTTCCTATACAAGGAGTGGGATCATGCACGCCACCACTATCGCAAGAACTGGTGCGTGCTGCGCGAACGCGACGCACATCCGCAGTGGGATAACTTCGTCGACCAGACCGTGTACAAATATCGCGGCCTGGTGAAATCGCTGCGACGCACTTTCGAGGCGCTGCGCGGCGAGGACAAGCTGCTCACAAAACAGCCCGAAGGGGAGGATGTCGACATTGACGCGCTCGTCGAGGCTTACGCCGACACACGCGCCGGCAGGGAGATGAGCGACCGGCTGTTTTGCAGGAAGCAAAAGGAAGAACGCGACATCGCGGTCATGTTCATGGTCGACATGAGCGGCTCCACCAAAGGCTGGATCAACGACGCGGAGCGCGAGGCGCTGGTGTTGCTGTGCGAGGCGCTGGAAACGCTCGGCGACCGCTATGCCATTTACGGTTTCTCGGGCATGACCCGCAAGCGATGCGAGGTGTATCGCATCAAGCGGTTCGACGAAGCCTACGACGATGTCGTGCAGGCACGCATCAGCGGCATCAAGCCGCAAGACTACACGCGCATGGGTGTGGTGATACGGCACCTGAGCGCCCTGCTCGCGCAAGTGGATGCGCGCACGAAACTGTTGATCACGCTGTCGGACGGCAAACCGGATGACCACGTCGATTACCGCGGCGAATATGGCATTGAGGACACGCGCCAGGCCTTGTTCGAAGCGCGGCAAAGCGACATTCACGGCTTTTGCGTTACTATCGACGATCAGGCAGGGGACTACCTGCCGCACATGTACGGCGCCGTCAACTATGCCGTGATCAGTGATGTGCGGAAGTTGCCGTGGAATTTGTCGGATATCTATCGCAAGCTCACGACGTGAGCTTGCGATAGCCCCGGGAGTTTAAATGGCTGCCGGCGACAACTGACACGGCTGGCAGTGATCTACAGACATTCAGCGTATAGTACTCACCATAGCTTGCTGACCCGACGATTGCCGAGTAGTCGGCTAAAACATATACATCTTGTCCGAATACACGCTCACGGAGGTTTGATCGATGAGCACTCTGAACTGGAGTGAACTTTGCGAACGGCCCGAGTTACAGGATTTGCCGTTCAAAATCGAAACGGATGACGAGGGGCATATCATCATGACGCCGACGAAGAACTATCACGGTTTCTTTCAGGCGGAACTCGCCGCGCTGCTGAGGGCGTATCCCGGCAAGGTTATTACTGAGTGCGCGGTCTGGACACCAAAAGGCACGAAGGTGCCTGACGTTGCGTGGATGACCGAAACGACGTTCGCCATTGTCAGGGACGAGGCGGAGTGCTCTGTGTGCCCCGAGCTTTGTGTTGAAGTCCTCTCGGACAGCAACACGCCAGCCGAGCGGCACCGCAGGCGCCAGCTCTACTTTGAGCAGGGCGCTCACGAGGTATGGGAGTGCACAAAAGACGGCGAGATAACCTTTTACTGCAACGATGGCGGGCGCGAGTCGCACCTCTTTCCAGACTTCCCCAACACTATCAGCTTATAGGAGAATCAGCGGAAGCAAGCTCGCGCAGTTCGGCGTCTGCATCGATGCTCGGCGAAACAAAAGGGCAAAAACAGCGGTACTCTGCACCGTTTGAGCGCCCTCCTTTCCGTGAGTAGAATGTCGGGCCACCTTTCCACAGCTGCTTCAGCATCGGGAAACCGGGAGACATTCATTGCCAACACAAAATCAAGGTACCGGCATCCATCAACTGTGGCCGACGTCGATACTCGTCCGGTCGAACGAGCAGCACGCGTCGATCAAGGCGGGCTTGCTGGAGTTGTTTTACGAGCACAGAAAGAAACACGCCAAGACACAGGGCCCCGTTTACGCAAGCCGCGACGACTTGTACGAGTCGTACAAGGACCACCCCGCGTTCGCGAGCATGGTGCAGTTCATTCTGGATTGTGTGTTTGAACTTGCGGCAGCCGTCAACAGCGAGGTATGGAAACATTCACAAGGCATCAACGTTGTTCTGGGCGGCGTATGGTTCCAGATAACCAACGGCGGCGGCTTTCACGAAACCCATGTTCACGGTAATTGCTCGTGGTCCGGCGTGTACTATGTTCAGGCCGGCGAGTCGAGCCGTTGCGCTGATGACAAGAAAGACGGCTTATTGAACGGGGTAACGCGGTTCTACGGACCCTATATGGATCTGTCCGCCGGTGGACATGCGGAATTCGGCAACCTCTATCTGCAATACAACACCTGGGACTCCTTTCCTGCGGACGGCAGACTCGTGGTATTTCCGTCCTACCTGAAGCACATGGCGTATCCGTATCGCGGAGATCAGGACAGAGTCATCGTATCTTTCCACGCCGAGATCCATGGCGAGCGGAAAATGGCCTACGGATACGAGTTCAGCTGATGGCGTTGACGGGATCGCCGTTGATTTCTGTCTGTATTCGAAATCACCGCATCGCAACAACCAAGTCGTAATCATTAATTTGTTGTATATTTGCAACTACTATGCATCTCCCGAAATCCCGAGGGGGAGATGC
>JBPCXK010000845.1:0-2836 GCA_051008635.1 Gammaproteobacteria bacterium | reverse complement strand
ATCAGGAGAACGAATGTGAAGAAATTGTCAGGCGGACAAGCCGCTGTCGAATCGCTCAAGGCAGAGAGGGTCGAGCACGTTTTTGGTCTGATCGGCTCGGCGACCATGGAGATCTTCGACGCGCTTTACGACGCGGCTGACATCAGCTTCATCGGCGTTCGCGATGAGCGTACGGGCACACATATGGCCGATGGTTACGCCCGCGCGACGGGCCGGCCGGGTGTGATTCTGGCCGGCCAAAATGGCCCTGGCGCGACAAATCTCACCACCGGTCTGGCGCAAGCTGCTGCGGCGTTCTCTCCTGTTGTAGCCATTGCAGGATCGCTCTGTTCCGGTCATGTTTTCCGCGATGCATTTCAGGAGGTAGATCAGCAGTCGTTGTTCAAACCGATCACCAAGAAAACGTGGACCGTCACGCAAACGGAGCGCGTGCCGGAAATGTTTCGCGAGGCATTCCGGGTGGCGATGACACCTCGGCGCGGACCGGTGCAGCTCAATCTACCGCGTGACGTTTTGTCGGGAACGGCGGAGTTTCCGGATTTTCAGGAACCGCGGGCTTATCGCGCCCAAAACGTTCCGGCCGGAGCGGGCGACGACATCGAAGAAGCAGCCGAAATGCTTCGCGCAGCCCGGCGGCCTGTAATTGTCGCGGGCGGAGGCATCAAGAACAGCGGGGGGCATGCGGCAGCGACGGAACTTGCCGAAGCACTGAATGCACCGATTGCAACCGCACCCGGTCATGGCGATGCCATTCCGTTCGACCATCCGTTGAATGCTGGCCAGATGGGTCCTCGTGGCAATCCTGTCGCGTCCCGCCTTGTGAAGGAGGCGGATGTGATTCTGGCGCTTGGTACGCGCCTCGGTTTCAATTCCACCTTTTACTCCTACGATAATATCAACGAGCAGGCATCGATCATCCAGATTGAATTGGAGCCAACGGCCATTGGTCGCTATTTCCCCGTCGCAATCGGTATCTGGTCGGATGCGCCGACGGCGGCACGGCAGTTGCGTGATGCGCTTGCCAACCGTCAAGCGCGCGCCGAGGTTGCCCAGTGGACCCAGCGTTACAAGAGCGAACGCGCCGCCTACCTGGAAAAGCGTGATTCGCAGGCCGCCACGGACGCGCATCCCATCCAGCCCTCAGGCCTTTTCAAGGAGTTGCGCGACGTTTTGCCAAATAGTACAGCCGTCACGATGGACGCCGGGACGCTTTGTCTCCAGGCAACCGATGCGCTGAATTACCGGGAGCCGCCGTGCCTGTTCACGCCGCTGGATTTCGGCCTCGTCGGGTTCTCTTTCGCCTGCGGCCTCGGCATCAAAGTGGCGCGACCGGATCGTCCGGTTGTCAGCCTGATGGGCGATGGTGGGTTTGGTATGACCATTTCAGAACTGAGTACGGCAGTTCAGCACGGCATCAACACCGTAACGGTCGTGATGAACAATCAATGCTGGGGCGCGGAGAAGGCGTATCAGCGTGACTTCTTCGGGGAACGTTACATAGGCGCCGACATTATCAGCCCACCCTTCGACAGGGTCGCCGAACTTTATGGCGCCGCGGGGTATCGTGTCGACCGGATATCGGAAGTCGGTGAAGCGGTTAACGCTGCCCTCAAGTGCGACAAGCCGGCAGTCGTGGATGTTGCAGTCGATCCGAACGCGCTCTACAGCTTTCGCCGAGATTCTTTTAAACACAGAGCGGAGTAGACATCCTCAGCGCCAGGATGCGCCTGAGCCCGCTGACGATCCTCCTCGCGATGGCGATCCTTCGGCGCGATTCGGGGTATGGTCGGCACGCTCGTTAGTCCGTGCGCGATTCGGTGACGAAAGCGCGTTAGCATAATCAGTCGAAGGTAACATCAAACTCGTCGACCATTGAACCCGCGATGTCCTTGAAGTACCCGCGCGCCTTGCGCGGATCGCCACCTACGTTAAAGGTGATGAACATAACCCCGAAATTCGCACCCTGTTGCGCGGCATATATGGATGCCCATTCCTGATTGCAGCCGTATGGGAAGGTCTCGGGCAGACAGCGCTCCTGATCCCGAACGCCTCGGCCACCCAGACCCGAGACGGTCACGAAGGTCCGTCCTGGCCCCACGCAGAGTTGGTTGGGCTCCGCGCACGTAGAGTCGACTTGCTGCTGCTCCGCGCCGATCAACGTCCTGGTGCGCGAGTACGAATGCTCATGTCCGGTCACGATGATCGCGCCCTGCTGGAGGCAGTTTTCGTACACCTGCCATCCCATCTCGTTGCCCTTACCGCCGACTTGCATCGCCGCCTGATTCTTGTGCCAGCTACAGATTTTTACAATGTGCTGGTCGTTGATGAGCTGATCATTCAGGTATTGTGCGAATTCATCGTTATTGCCGTTCTCCCCCACGAACACAAGTCGCAACCCGCGATAGGCAGTCGAGTACATCTCGTCTTCCAGGTTCGGCTCGTCAGGCGTGATGCCGATACGCGCCATGCGCTGCGAGAAACGCTCCGCGTAACCGCCAGCCCCAGTCCAGGCAGCGTTGTCGTGGTTGCCGATAGAGCCAAGGTATGGAAAGTCAGCGCCGAGTTCTTGATCGATAACTGAAAAGAACAACTCTGGATCATCCTGGTAGTCGAAATCACCCTGGTGCAATACCAGGTTCGCACCTTCACTTTCGATGAGGTTGAGCACGGACCTGAAATCTGTGCCGGCCTCGGAGTCCCCGATGAACGCCACTTTGATGTTTGCCTCGGGAGCAATCGCCGAGCCACCGCTCGAGCCACCGCCTGAACCGCCGCTCGAACTACCGCCGGAACTGCTGGACCCGCCCGCGGGTTCGTCGCTAGCACTGTCGCAGCC
>JBPCXK010000844.1:0-3818 GCA_051008635.1 Gammaproteobacteria bacterium | reverse complement strand
GTCGATATCCCGCGCCGCCATCATGTCCAGCAGTTGCCGCCAGCGCTCCTTGCCGCCGGGGTATGACGTTACCTCGAAACCGAGCCGCCGCGTGGCTTGCCGGAACCGGCGTTTGAGTCGTCTTTTGGAGAGCATTTGGGTATGGCCGGGCGGCAAGACAACCCGCAACGCACGATCAAGGACCCTTGATTTATATTTCGATAAAAACATCAAGGATGGGTGACCCCTTGATTCCTGTGAGCGTCAGCGAGCCCCACCAGCCCCGGTAACCGGGGAAATCGGCGGGGTTCGCTGCTAATCTCGCTCCGCCGCGCAGGCGCCCTACAGGTGCCTCTTTTGACTTTTGCGACACCCTTTGAAACTGCTCCCGTAAACTAATGGCACGCCTTGCCGAATTTCTTCAACCGCCAGTAATTGTACGGCCACGGTGTCAGGAACCCGGCGAGCAGACTCGGCGCCAGCGACCACCATTGCAGGGCGGCCTTGCCCACCAACAGATAGTCGGTGAGATTCATTGCGATCTCCATGGAGATCATACTCACCAGACTCATGCCCGCGGCGGTCTTCAGTGCGGGCAGAAACGACATCTGCCGCATCATCAACACAGTCTCCAACAGGATGCTGGTAATGAGGCCATTAACGATCGCCAGCCCGAAGACGAGAAACGGGTTCGTATCCGGTGCGAAAATCTGAAAGGCGAAGATGGTGCCGAAGTCCCCGATGGCGCAGCCGATCAGGCACCACATCGTGTTGTAGGCGGATTGCCGCCACGTGTGTTTGCACGACCAGCTTATGCCCGAGACTGCAGCGGCGAGCGAATAATTCATGAGGACATATCCTGTACCGATACCGGATTTAGAGTCATGCTAAACCCTGTAGTTCAGTACGGGGTCAAGCCCTAACCCGCATATCTCACCACGGGGCGAGATGATCGCGCCGAGATTTGAATTTACAAGGCACTACTGATCGAGCGGAATACGGGCTGTATTTCCGAGTAAAGAAAATTCGTTGTGGATTCAAAGATCAAGCCAGCGCCGTCATCGTGGTGAGAAATGCGGGTTAGATCAAGCCCGGCAGCGCGGCAAGCAGGCGCTCCAGGTCATCGCTGCCATTGTAGAGATGGCCCGAGACCCGCAAACGTCCGGCATCGCCCCAGACCAGCACATCACGCTCGGCCAGACGCCGCATCAGTGCGCCGGGGTCTTCAGCGATGAAAGCGGTGTTGCCTGAGCGCGCAGCCCGCTCCTCGGGCGTGATCACGTCGAGTCCCAGCTCGCGCAAACCGGCGTGAGCCTGCTCCGACAAGTCCCTGGCGTGGGTTTCGATGCGCGCGATGCCGATATCGAGCAAGACATCCAGGGCATGATCGAGAAACATGATAATGGACATCGCCGGATTGCCCGCCACGATGCGCGCGGGCATGGGTGCGATTTCGATTTGCGCGTAGTCCGCCGCACGGTGGGGCGGCCAGCTCGGCATGTTGTGCCAGCCAAAAGACGTCGTAGTGATTACCGCCTCGGCGCGCTCGCTCAGGTAACACGGCGCCACGCCCTGCGTGGTCAACATCCACTTGTAGGCGCTCGACACACACAGGTCCGTCACGCTTGCCGGCACCCCGAGCACTCCCGATGCGTGCGTGGCATCGAGCGCGAACAAGGTATCGCTGCCTTGCAAACCCTCGGCGAGCGTTTGCACGTTCACGCATTGCCCCGTGTAGAAACTCACCTGGCTGACCGCCAGCACCCGCGTACGCGCATCCACCGCCTCCAGCAGGTCTTCCTCATGAACCAGCCAACCCCGATGCGGCACAATCCGCACTTCCACGCCAAGCTCGTGAAGGTTCTTCCAGGCGAACGCGACAGACGGGAATTCGAGATTGGTGGTCACGATGTTGTCGCCCTTGCGCCAATCGAGCCCGCGGGCGAGCCAGTTCATGCCTTCGGCCGCGGAGGGCATGAAGGCGATGCGTTGGGCGGGCACGCCCCACAGCCGCTCCATCTTGTCCCGGCACGCCTCGGCGCGCGCATAGACCTCCTCACGCCCGGCATGACCGGCGCTTTTCAGCCGAACATAGCCGGAATAGACATCATCGAAACCTTTGAGCCAGGGCGCTTCGCCGCCGGTGCAGAGATGGGCCACGCCGTCCAGCCCGATGAAGGCGTCGGGAGACAATAGCGGTTTAGTATGCATGGATGTGTTGTCTGTCACTTTTTCCCGCACGATTTTTGCAAAAAACCGCCGACTTTGGTAATTGAACAGTCATGCGTCCCCACTTCTTCGCAGCCAGTGACCTCATGAGCCGACACCTCAGCAAGCTGTTGATCGCCACACTACTGTTGTGCCACTACCCCGCCGTCGCCCAGACCACGCACACGACGCTGCCCGCGCCGGTCAAGCAGACGCTGGCCCGGCACAAGGCTCCGGCCGGCGGCGTGAGCATTTTCGTGCAGGAAGTCGGTGCCTCCGAGCCCCTGCTTGTGTACCGGCCGGATAGGCCGCGCCTCACGGCTTCGGCGATCAAGGTGCTCACCACATTCATCGCCCTCGATCAGCTCGGGCCAGCCTACGAATGGAAAACCGAGGCTTATCTCCGCGGGGAGCTCCGCGACGGACGTTTGCGGGGCGATCTGATTATCAAGGGCTACGGCGATCCGTTTTTCGTCACGGAATATATCTGGAAGTTCCTGCACGACCTGCGCGCCAGGGGGCTGAAGTACATCGACGGCGACCTCGTTGTCGACAACACGCACTTCGACATCGAAGCCGCACCCGCGCACTACAGCAAGCCCGAGCGCGCCTACAATGCACTCCCCGATGCGCTGCTGGCGAACTTCCAAACTATCCGCTTTCAGTTTCTGCCCGAGCTCGCGAGCGGACGCGTGCGCGTGGTTGCCGATCCGGCGCCCGCGAATCTCAAAATCGACAACCGCCTCAAGCTCAGCAACGGCAGGTGCGCCGGACAATACCGGCGATTGAAGATGCTGCTCAGCAACGGCGCCGACACGACAAAGGTGACTTTTACCGGGAACTATCCGCGGTCATGCGGCGAGAAAGCACTCTACCGGATCGTGCTCGGGCCGCAGGCGCAGACATTCGGTCTGTTAAGGACGTTGTGGGAACAAGGTGGAGGGACCATCAACGGCGGCGTACGTGCGGGCAAGGCGCCTGCCACTGCCCCGTTTTACACCTTCAAATCCCGCCCACTCGCTGATCTGATCCGCGCCATGAACAAGTTCAGTAACAACGTCATGACACGGCAACTGTTGCTCACGCTCGGCGCTGAGGCGTACGGCCCGCCGGGCACGGAGCAGAAAGGACGCGATGCGATCTTCTCCTGGCTCAGACAACGCGGTCTGCAGTTCGGAGAGCTGACGCTCGACAACGGCGCCGGCCTGTCGCGGACCACTCGGGTCTCGGCGCGTAGCCTTGCGCGGTTCATGTCGCTTGCTCACGAAAGCCCACTGATGCCGCATCTGCTGGCGTCGCTGCCGTTGTCCGGCAACGACGGCACCCTGCGTCGTCGCTTTGTCAACGAAGAATTGACCGGACGTATCTACCTCAAAACCGGCACGCTCAACAACGTCAAAACCATTACCGGCTATCTGCTCAGTCGCAGCGGCAAAAAGTTTGTGGTGGTATGTCTGCAGAACTACCCCGGCAGCCACAAGGGTGTGGGAGAGGCCGTGCAGGATGCGTTGTTGCGGTGGGTGTTCGAGCAGTAGCAACCGTTCTCACAGCCGCCCACAGGCTACGTGTCTTCCCGGAAAGTGCGCCAGCAACGACGTGCGCCTCCTGTCTTCGTAGGTTGGGCTGGGGGG
>JBPCXK010000843.1:0-7956 GCA_051008635.1 Gammaproteobacteria bacterium | reverse complement strand
ACTTTCGGCCTCCCGCAGGGAAACCGTTTGCGACAACCCCGTAACCGCTTGTTGTTTAGCTACAGTGTAGACGGGGAGCAACGCGTGCTGATTGATCGAGCGACCTCCGGGCTGGGCGATATTGCAGTTAGCGCGGGCAAGCAACTCGTCTACAACGAAACGGCTGCGGCTAGTCTGTGGACCAGCCTCAAGCTGCCCACTGGCAGCAGCGACAAACTGACCGGCAGCGGCGGCGTAGACGTCGGCCTTTGGGGCGCGGGCAGCCGTCAGCTGGCGCGCAACTGGTATGTTTACGGTCGGCTCGGGGCCCTGCTGCTGCAACGAGGCGACGTCGCACCCAGCGAACAGTCGGGACAAGTTGGTTTCGGCACGCTAGGCACGAGTTTTCGCCCCTGGCGGTGGTTGACGCTGAGGGTACAGGCCGACGGCAACACTTCTTTCTATGAAGATACCAATACCCGCGCCCTCAGCGACGCGCTGCAGCTGGCATCCGGTGTTTCTATCCGCATCGGCGCGCACTGGGGGCTGGATTTCGCGGTTGCAGAAGACGTGAAGGTGGAGTCGGCGCCAGACGTGCATTTTCATGTCGGGCTTCGCTACATGCCTTTTGAATAGGCGGGAGCCAAACTGTGACGCAGGTCTCTGTCCAGGCGCACCCGGTGGACTACCTTCAGCAGTGTACGGCGTTGACCCAAATGACTCCCATAGGGTCGGTCGCGCCTGCGGTCAAGCGCGGTATCTCAGGGGTATATCGCTTGTGCGATATTCGGTTTTGGGCAGGGAGATTCACACAAGAGATGACAACGGTAATCACGCTATCACTCATCGCGATCATCGTCGCGGCGGTGGTTACCGAGATTCTATTGAGTCGCTAGCTCCGCGACCCCGTTCAGCTTTCTCGCCTCGTTTTTCCTCAGAAACTTCTGCGGCCTGCGCTCCTCGCTGGGGGGGATGCCGAAGTGATCCCGATAGCACTTGCTGAAATGCGGCGCAGAGACGAAGCCGCATGCCAAGGTTACGTCCACCACGGTCATATTGGTCTGCAACAAAAGCTGTCGGGCCCGCGCCAGACGCAAGTTGAGATAGTAGCGCGTCGGAACGCAATGTAAGTGCTTTCGGAACAGGCGCTCCAACTGACGCCGGGAGAGGCACACGTACTGCGACAGCTCGTCCAGCGACATCGGTTCCTCGAGGTTGGCCTCCATCAGACTCACGGCTTCCATCAACTTGGGCTGACTGGTGCCGAGGTACTGACGCAGCGGTATGCGCTGCAGATCGTTGTGATCGCGGATGCGCTCACACATGAATTCTTCGGAAATTTCCGCCGCAAGCTCGATGCTGTGTTGCTGACCAATCAGATTCAACATCATGTCCAGCGACGCCGTGCCGCCGGCGCAGGTGTAGCGATTGTCGCAGATCTCGAATAGCTCATGGCTCAGATTGAGCTGCGGAAATTCCTCCCGCATGGCAGCCAAATTTTCCCAGTGGACTGTACAGCGGGTGCCGTTTAGCAAGTCCGAACGGGCCAGCACATAAGTGCCCGTGCAAAGCGCGCCCAAACCCACTTTCTGGCGAGCCAGCTTTTGCAACCAGGAAACAATGGATTTACTACAGGAGTCGCCGATATTGAGGCCGCCGCAGATAAACAGAATGTCGAGATCGGCAGCCTCGTCAATGGAGCAATCAGGCTGCACCGCGAGCCCGCTGCTCGCCGGCACCGGCTCGCCGTTTTCGGTGATCGTTATCCATTCGTAGAGTGGCTCGCCACTCAGGCGGTTCGCCATGCGCAAGGGTTCGACCGCCGATGTAAACGCGATCATTGTGTAATTTTTTATTAGCAGAAACCCAATGCGAACGGTCCCAAGATCAGAAACGAAATTCGTCATTCACTACCACCCGTGTCCCGAGAGGGGCTGAAATGTACCACATGTTTACAGGGAGGAATACGACGCCGAACCGTGTGTCACAAAAAGTAACAAACCACGTGATACGCGTCACGGTTTACCTCGTGTAGAGTTCCTCATACATCTTGTAGACAGTCTCCGTCATCCCGAGTGCCCGATAAGTTTGCTGCGCCCGGACATTGTCTTTTTCTACATAAAGCCGAAACCCGCACACGTTTTCGCTGTGTGCCCGCTCCTTGACGAAATCATATAAACCGCGATAAACCCCGCGGCGCCGATACTCCGGATGGACGTATACGCTTTGGATCCACCAGAACACGCCATTGCGCCAGTCGCTCCACTCGGTGGTAGTCATCAGCGAGCCCACGATCGACGCCCTGTCTTGGGCTACGACGTAGAATCCGAGCCGCCGGTCGCCCAAAAGCGCTTTCACGCCCTCCCAAACGATGGCGTGCTCCAGGTTCCTGTCTTCGGTCTCGCGCGCCATCGCCTTGTTGAACTCGACAATTACCGCAGCGTCGGCCGTGTCTGCCCCGCGTATGACTATGTTATTCGTCGTCATCACGACGACACCGCCGACGGAAATTGTCACCTATTGACAAAGCTCTCACGCTTTCATGCCGCCCACAGCGCGAGCACATACGCGTTTGTCGGCGAAAACAGCGCGCTGGGGAATGGCTGGTGCGACGAGGTTCACGTTTCCCTCTCCCAACGGGTTTGTTTTTCCAGCCGCGGTGCAAATGGCACATTCATTGCGTTACTCATGGCAAGTGCACGCAAAGAGCAGGGACGATGTACAAAGTAACTTATTTCGACCCGCAGGGACATGAGCGAGCGAGTGTCAATGCAGAGACGGCGGCACAGGCAAAGCAGTTGGCTGTCGAACGTTGGACTGCCGGTTATGTAATCGTCGAGCCCAACCCGTACAAGCTGCAAATTAACGTGGAGAACCTCGACGAGGTCTGCGCGACACTGTAGAGAACCACGAAGCGAAGATAACAACAAATATCTACCCCTCCATAGCACTCGGATTCTGAGTTCGCTCCGACTCAAAAGCCCCGTTTTGTGACGCGTGGCACAGCTGCCGCACGGTGGCTCGCGATAGCCTGCGCTCAGACTTCTACCTCAGACAAGGACGTGAGGCCACGTCAGGGAGCGACACGTGCTGGCAATCCCCGATTTCAATGGCGCCGTTGTTGACCATGGCATGAAGGTGTCGCGCGACTTCAACGGCAATCCCAAACACTATGTTCACGAGGTGTCGGTGAGGAGCGACGCGGCTGGTGATCAGGCGCGTGAGTTTTTGTACGACGCTGGCTACAAATACAAGTATCCCTGGGAGAGCGACGACCGGCCCATGTGTCTGTACATCAAGTCGTATCCCCTGCCGGGTCAGGCGCCACAGCAAGCAGAATCTCTGGATTATCTCTGGATTTAGGCGGCGGCCGGGTTCATTCGGCCTGCTGCAGGTCCGAGCGCTGGCGCCGGTATTCATCGAAGCTCACCGCGTCGTCCTGAGATTGTGTGATGCAATCGAATTCGCGTTGTCGCGGGTTCGGCAAATTGTCGCTCTGCTCGTTACAGGAGTACTGCTGGCCCACGTCGTAGACGAGGCGTTTGGCGTTGTCGTACGTACAGGCGGCAGCAGTCAGACAAAGAAAACAACAAATCAGCAGTCTGCTCGAGGTCATCGGCACCCCTCCAAGCGTTCGTCACCAGCAGATACTACCCAAGCTTGACCCCGTTCTCTACCTCGCGCTCCGGCACCGCGAGCACGACCTCGCCGGTCCCTGCAGTAAAACCCGTGACCAGAAACTCGGACATGAACGGGCCGATCTGCTTGTTCGGAAAGTTGACCACGCCAATAATCTGCCGGCCGAGCAGCGATCTGGGTGAGTACAAATCGGTAATCTGCGCGCTGGATGTTTTGATGCCGATATCGCCGCCAAAGTCGGCGGTAATCTTGTAGGCCGGTTTACGCGCCTCGGGAAACTCCTGCACGTCGACGATAGTGCCGATGCGCAGTTCGACTTTTTCGAACTCCTCCCACGTGATCTCACTCATCATCCCGCCTGCGCTGATTTTTTTCTCATGAACGACTGTATGAGCGGCAGTACAAACATCAATAGAGCAATTGCCAGGACAGTCGCCGACAACGGACGCTCGACAAACACCAGCACGTTACCCTGTTCGGCAATCAGGCTCTGCCGCAGGGAGCGTTCGGCCAGCGGGCCGAGCACTATGGCCAGCACGGCGGGGGCTACCGGATAGTTCAGCTTGCGTAACAGATAGAACACGACGCCGAAGATCACGATCAGCCACACATCGTGCATATCCTGGGTCGGCGCGAATCCGCCGACTATACACAACACGAAAATGACAGGTGCGAGGATCGTAAACGGCAGCCTCAACACCGAGACAAACAGCGGAATGAATGCGATGTTGATGATCACCGTGAAAAAATTAGCGATGTAGAGGCTGCCGATCAGGCCCCAGACAAACTCGGGGTTGTTGACGAACAGTAACGGCCCGGGCCTCAGACCCCAGATGATCATGCCGCCCAGCAGAATGGCTGTGGTGGGAGAGCCGGGGATGCCGAGCGTTATCATCGGCAACATGGAGCCGGTACTGGCGGCGTTGTTGGCGGTTTCGGGCGCGACCACGCCGTTCATATTCCCCTTGCCAAAACTGTCGGGGTCCCTGGACATGGTCTTGGCTACGCCGTACGCCATGAGCGATGCCGGGGTCGCACCGGCCGCCGGCAGTATGCCGACAAAATAACCGAGAAACGAAGACGAGATAATGGTGACCGTCGACTCCCGGAGCTTTTTGAACGCCTCAACAATGCGTTTGGCGGCAAACGACGCCTGTGAGACTTGCACGTCGCCCTTACTCGTTTCAAGCGTCCACAGAATCTCACCGATGCCGTAGATACCAATGGCGAGCACCAGAAAGTTGATGCCGTGGAAAAAGCCCGGGAGATCGAAGAAGATCAACCGCGGTTTCCCCGAAACCTCGTCAAGCCCGACCGCCGCCAGCACCAGACCGATGGCGATGGAAAAAACGGTTTTTGGAATATCGTCGCCGCCCAGACCGATGAACGTGGCGAAAGCCAGCATCATCAATGCAAACTCTTCAGGCGGGCCGAACTTGAGCGCGAAATCCGCCAGCGGCGGCGCGAACAGCGTGAACAATATGACCGAAATCGTGCCGCCGGCGAACGAGCCGACCGCGGCGGCTACCAGCGCCCAATCCGCCTTGCCTTGCATGGCGAGTGGGCGGCCATCGAATACCGTTGCTACGGCAGTGGATGCGCCGGGGATTCCCAGCATGATCGAGCTGATGGCACCGCCGTACATGGCGCCGTAATACACTGCCGCTAGAAAGATGATCGCACCGGTCGGCGGCACCAGGAAAGTGACCGGCAGCAGTATCGCCACCCCGTTTACGGACCCGAGCCCGGGCATAGCGCCGACAAACAGCCCGATGATGCAACCGATCATCATCAGGGCGAGATTCTGCCACTGAAACGCGGTTAGAAAGCCCTGTAACAGAGGATCAACGATATCCATAGCAAAGACGGCGCGTTAAGCCCGCGAACTCGTGGGCTCAGGTTTTTTTTTGAGCTGCTAGTAGATCAGGTCGTAAAGCGGATAGTACAGCGGCTCCATGACCGCCAGGCCCTTTGGAAGACTGATTCTCAACAATGCCTCGAAAAAGAAGAACATAAAAACCGGCGTACCGACGGCCAACGAGATCGTCAGCAACCATGAATGCCTTCCGACGAATCGTATATAAAAGAGCAGGAACAACATCATCGCCACATAAATCCCAACGATGTGCGTCAACGCAAGCATTGCGACCAGGGAACCGACGGTGATGAAGTTGATCTGACGCGTGGTGCCATCCATGTACTCTTCGTCGGAACGCGACTCGGGGGTCTTGCGGCGCACCCATCTCACCAACGTGATCGCGGAGCACAGGAGCATTATGCCCGCCAGCCAGAATGGCCAGGCGCCGCCTCCCGGTCCCCGGCCCTCTTCCCAGCCGATGGGCAACTCGGCGCTTTTCAACATCAGAAAAACGGAGAGGAGCCCCATCAGCACGGCCATTACGAGCTCCGCCGTGCGTGTGGTCATCCCGGACGGAACCCCTCTCTCACCTACGAATATAGAGCAACGGAAACGCTTACTTGACGAGACCCATACCTTTCAGCAGTGTCGCGTGCTTGGCCGTTTCCGTCTTGTGATAAGCGGCCAGCGCCTCCGCGCCCAACCATTCGTTGCAGAAGATGCCGTCGCTGGAGCAGAATTCCTGCCACTCTTTCGAATCGAACACTTTCTTGAACAGATCGACGTAGTAGGCCTGCGCCTCGGCGGACATACCTGGCGGCGCATTGATGCTGCGCTGCATGTAGTACACCAGCTCCGGGTGGCCGGCTTCGGCTGAGGTCGGAACGTCCGGGAACTGCGGCAGCCGCTCAGGCGTCAGTGCCATCAACGGCCGTGACTGACCGGCCTCGAAGAAGCCCAGCTGCTCGGAAGGGTTGTTAACGGTCGAATCGATGTGCTTGCCGATCAGGTTCTTGGCAACCGTACCGCCGCCCGGAAACGGAACGTACGTGACCTTGAAGCCGAACTTGTTCTCCAGCATACCGGTCACCAGCGAATCCTCCTGGCCCTGTCCGGTTCCGCCCATCTTCCATGCGTTGCCCTTGGCCTTGACGGACGCCACATAGTCATCGAGTGACTTGATGTCGGTATCCGAATGCACCCAAAGCAGGAAAGTGTCCAGCGCCATGCGGCCGATCGGCGTAAAGGTACTGACATCGACTTCCAGCTCGGGATTCAGCATGGGGGTGGTGTAGAAGCTGTTGAGCGTGATCATCACGATGTGATCGTCGCCTGACTTGTCCTTCAGGTAGCGCAGCGCTTCGGCGCCTGACCCGCCCGCCTTGTTGATCGGAATAAACGGTTTGGATGAGAGCTTGTTCTTGTCGATGATACTCTGCATCAAACGGGCCATCTGGTCCGCGCCACCGCCCTCGCCGGCCATGATAATGAACTCAACTGGTTTTTTGGGTTCCCATGCGGCTGTTGCTACCGAGCTGGCTAGCACCATGCCAAGAGCCGCCGCGGTCACGGCGAACACCTTGAGCTTGAGCAAAAACGCCTTTTTCATTGGTTCCTCCTTAATATCGGAATTATTTGGTATACAATATACTGCATACCGGATTGAGAGTACACGTCGAACCCCCGTATGTAAACCAAACCGGAATCCAACGCAATCCGGTTCCCTTCGCTATCCAGCACAACAGCGCGATACCCGAGACGGCCAATCCGCTGCCTGGGTTCTAGTCGCTTCGGCTGTGCGAAAAAACGGCAATTCCCGCGGAGACATCCGCAAGCAGCTCGACGGCAAGCACGTTCTCGTAGAATGACATCGCGCGCTCCAGGCTCACGACCGGAATGTCAAACCACACCACGCGATGAGCCATATTATCTACTCTGCGCCCAACGACAGCGCAGCGTCCGGGTCCGGCTGCGAAAAAGGCTGTGCGAAAGTGAACGCTTGCACGCTCGCGCCCCGCACCTTGAGCAGCGCCAGTCTGCGCACGGCATCATCGACCTCAGGCGTGCTACCTGCGCGGACCCACCACAACGCCAGCGACGGCCCTTCCACTTTCGTGAACCAACGCTTGCGGTCTCTGAGCACGCTAACATGCCCGCTCTGATAGACGTAGTCCGAGAGCGCCTCTATAGACTCCCAGACCGACATATTGATCAGAATTCGATCATCCTCGAACACCCGAATAGACGTGGCGTCGCCAACCTCGTCCTGCAAACGCCACACAAAACCCGGGCTGCGATCGGCGAGCGCGTTGATCGAATCGAGCCGCGCGACGAAGTCAGCCATCAGTGGATATTCGAGCGGCGCCAGCATCTTCGCGATATTGATTTGCGCCAGGTGAAACACTTCTCAAGACCCGTAGTCGTTGCGTGCCGATGCAAACGCGCGACAAAATGCGCCTGTCGTACATGCGGTCACTGGA
>JBPCXK010000842.1:0-2973 GCA_051008635.1 Gammaproteobacteria bacterium | reverse complement strand
GTCGGGGGCCGTGGCTTCGTGCGACAACAGTTGTCTGGTTACGCGCGACTTCACGCCGCTCGAGCCCGGTGCCGAGGAAAACAAGTACTATGCGCCCGGCGTTGGGCTCATACTCGAAGTGGATATGGAAGGCAACCGTAACGAGCTCGTCGAGTTCAGTATTCCAGAGTAACAGACCGATCGACGCTGGGCCCGCATTGCTGCGGGCCCAGCCCGCATGTTTCGGATTGATTCCAGACGATCACACTTTCTGGTTCTCGCCTCTTCATGGCTGACTACGGGCCGCACACGGGTCAAGCCCGTAGTAACGGGTTCGGAGGAACGTTGCCTGGGAGCCCGCGGAAGGCGCAATAGCGCAACGCGCGTAGCGTATTGCGCCGCAAATGCATCATCGCATACGCCTCGCTATTGCGCCTTACGCGAACTGCGGTCGAGCGCTTCTAGTCAAACAAACGCCTGTCGTTGGCCCGTTTCCACCAACCAAAATAGAGCTTGTCCGATACTGCGTGGACAGCGGCGGCCAGGCGCTCCGATATGCGCCTGGTGGCAGCGTATTCAAGCGTGTACACGTCCCGTTCCTCACTGCGCTCGAGCAGATAGTCGTCGCTGGTGGAAATCTCATCTACGAGTTGCAATTCCAGCGCGCGTTTGCCGTACCAGTGTTCGCCCGTGCTGATGCGGGCGATGTCGAGCGCCGGGCGTTGCTCGGCCACGAAATCCTTGAACAGTGTGTGCGTATCTTCTATCTGAATCTTGAGATTTTCGCGGTCCTCCTCGGTATTTTGCCCAAATATGGTCAACGTACGCTTGAGCTCGCCGGCTTTGATCTGCTCGAAGTCGACGCCATATTTGTCCAGCAGGCGGTGGAAGTTTGGCACCTGCGCGAGCACGCCGACCGAACCGATCACCGCAAATGGCGCCGCGATGATGCGATCCGCCACACAGGCCATCATGTAACCACCGCTGGCCGCGACCTTGTCGACCGCGACGGTAAGGGGAATGTCGCGTCGCTTGATACGCAGAAGCTGCGAGGCCCCCAGGCCGTGCTCGTGCACCAATCCGCCCGCGTTCTCGAGGCGCACAACCACCTCGTCATCCTTTGAGGCCATGGTCAAAAGCGCGGTGATCTCCTCACGTAACGAGGCGACCGCCGAGGCCTTGATGTCGCCGCGGAAATCCAGCACGAACACGCGCGCCCGGGTCTCGCGTTTTCCCTTGCGACGCGCCTTGTCGTCGGTTTTCTGCTTTTTCAGGAATTTCTTCAGCTCACCTTTGGCAAGGATATTGCGTTTGAGCGCCTCAGCCATGCTGCTGTAGCGATCGTTGAGATTCTTGACCTCGAGCGTCTCCGCGTGACGGCCCTTTCTGGACAGGCCGAAAACAAACGCAGCGAGCGCGCCGAGCGCGAGGACCACCGTTACCGCCTTGGCGAGAAACAGCCCGTATTGCATGAGTATCTCTAACATCGCTACTCCGGTTTCTTTTGTGATGAATGCGATATTACAGACTTCGCGGGTTTTTGTGGCGTGGGTGAGCCGGAAGAAGAAATTGGTCCAGTGGACCAATTCCCCGGCGAACGCCTTACCAGGGAGGGTAAGGCTGGAGCCGGTGAGAATCCAAGATGTTGCGCCATGGATGGCCACAAGACAGCATCTTACGTTTGTTGTATCTGGGCCTGTGAACAGCAGACAGATGGCCCGAAGAGCGAAAGGCAGGACGCCTGAAGTAATCCTCGTGCCATATCCGGGCTAGTGTGTAATGAATGTATGCGCCGCGGCGGGCGCTCAGCCATCACCACTGTCATTGGCGCCCGCGCCAAACAGGCTGTTATCCATCGACGTCATCATTGGCGTCGGCTTCAAACTCGATCTCGTCTGCGAAGTCGGCTGTGCCCTCGAAAGGATCCCATCTGACTTTCACGTCCGAGCCGATGGTTACGGCGTTGAAAAACTGCTCTGGCGTTAAAGTTTCGTCGTCGTTTATTTCGAAGCTCGTCATATCCTGGTCGCTGCTAACGAGAATCCCCAGCAGGGTAATGGTACCGAGGTCCTTATCGAACGCCTCGACCGGTGCGCGCAGCTCTACTGTGTCATTGAGCTCATCTCTGACGACACGCGTTGCGGTTGCGCTCCCCCCCTCTTCCACAAAGCCGGTCACCTCCAGATAATCGCCCGCAGCAATACTCGTCAGGCCAAATGCTCCTTCGTCGCCGCTTTGATCCTCGAACTTCGTGCTCAAATCCGCCTGAAAAGTCACACCCAGCACGGTGAGCACGCCGGCGCCGGCATCGACATTGTCTACTTGCGCGGTGATACGGACATCGCTGAACTGTCGAATACCAATTTTGCTCGCCTGCAAGACGCCGTCGGTGTCTATCGTACCCTCAACTTCGAGCCTGGCATCAACGGCAATATCGCCGGGCTCGCCGTCTTCGAACGCTGTCGATGCTGTGGTGGTAACTACAATCTCATCGCCGATCACGAACCTGGCCGGCGTGCTGGTGGGATCGGTAACGATACCCTCGAGTTCGACGGTGGCGCCCGCCCTGACGTTGAGTCCGACGAGTCTGGTTACGGTGTCCGCTGTCAGCCTTGGCGATGCGAAACCGCTGCTCGCGCCGACGACCTCGACCAGCGCGCCGTTGCCAAGCCCGGTGACCGTCGTGCCGCCGAAATCCACTGTCAAGCCGGAGACCGCGAAAGTCGTAGTGACATCGTCGAACTGGCTGACCCTCCCTATCACTCTGAATTCTCTGCGATTACGGGGCGAACCGAAGAAGCTTGGGACGATTTCGCCCTCGGCATCTCGCACGCCGCTTATCTCCACGACGTCACCGTCCCTCAAGGTCTCGAGGTCCACGTCGCGAAATGCAGTCAGGTCGTTGGTCTCTACGGCTTGCCCCAGCACGCTCATGGTCGCCGTCTGGGTGTCGACGTCTATGACAGACAGGTTTTCGACGGGCCCTCTTACCAT
>JBPCXK010000841.1:0-6720 GCA_051008635.1 Gammaproteobacteria bacterium | reverse complement strand
CCGCGGCCGCGTCCGAATTGATTGCCGACTACGCCGCCGATAACGCCGCCGACGATCATAGCGCCGGTAGAGCCGCGACCATGTCCATGACCACCGGTGTGGCGAACTTCCTCTTCCCAGCACTCTTCGCGAGGCGTGCGCACGTCGACCACGCGCACGATGGGCTCGACATGAGTGACCTTCGCGTAGTCATAAAAGGATCCGCCGTGACGCCCGCCCGCGTTCGCCGCCGGCAGGGCCATCATTGCAGCGGTCAGGGTACCGATGATGATCTGCTTGTTCATGTTGCTGCTCCTTGATGCGTTTCCGCCTGGATCTCAAATTCGGGCGCCAGCATACGCCGGACTAACTGAACCGGTGCTGAACATTGGTTGAACCCCAGCAGGCGGTGAGCCCGGTCGTTTCCCTGATGCGGCGCTCGACGGCCTTTGCAATCAGCGTCGCCGAGCCACAGGCGTATTTCGCTGACATCGAGATAGGCCTCGTCCAGCGACAGCGGTTCGACGATGTCCGTGACCGCATGAAAAATATCTCTGCTCTGCGTTGAGACTTGCCGATAGACCTCGAATCGCGGCCGCAGGAAAACCGCCTGCGGGCATAAGCGATACGCATGCGCCGACGGCATGGCTGAGTGGATGCCGAACCTGCGCGCCTCATAGCCGCAAGTTGCGACCACGCCGCGTTTGTCCGGCGAACCACCTACAACGATAGGCTTGCCACGATACTGCTGAAAATCCCGCTGCTCGATCGCGGCATAGAACGCATCCATGTCGAGGTGAATGATTCTGCGCATCTTTCGCCGGGAGTAGTTATCCCACTGGAAACGCCAGCTGTATGGTCTGACCGGACTCGCCGGCCTTGTCAAAACTTCGTTCCGCGAAGTTGGCGTTGCCTTGTTTATCCACAATGAACGCGGCGGAGCAGCGCGTGCCATAGCTTGGGCCACGCACGAACAGCGGCGACAGAGCCCGTTCGCGCTCGAGACCAATGCCCGTGTCGGGCAGTGTATCGTCGGCTGCGGGTCTGTCGTCGCGCAACAGTTCCAGCAAGCGTTCTGGTTCAAGTGCGTCGGCGCTTAGCACGCTCTCCAGTGCCAGTTTGCCGCGTTCGACTTTCGGCCAGGGCGTGTCGAGCAAGTCGTTGCTCAGCCCGTGTACGCCGGGGGCAACGATATGCACACCGTCGCCGCGATTGGAGACAAAGCAGACTGCCCCCGCATTGCCGGCCAGCAAGCTGAACCCGTTGTAGCTGGCGAGCGTCGGGGTCAGTCGTTCGAGGTAGCGGTCGGGCGGCTGCGAAGAGCGCAGGTAGTCCGTGACGAGAAATCCGCGCGAAGGGGCGTCGAGCGTGTGGCCCGATCCTCTGAAGTTGCTTATGGCAGCCCAGCGACCGCTGCGCGTCACGCCGAGCCAGGTGCCGCCCTGTTCCAGATCACGGCCGCCAAAGATTCCTGATCCGTCTTTCCACTGCGAGGCGGGCGCCGTTGGCCGGGCATAGAACTCATCGCGATTCGCGGCGATAACCAGTGGGTAGTCAGGATGCGCGGATACGGCGAGCAGGATCAGGCACATGTCCGTATGATGCCACGAGAGCGAGCGCTGCGGTTTTCGTGGGAGCGACTTCAGCGGGTGTCGCAAAAATCAACGACGCCCAGGCAGCCGTTCCAAACCCTCCTCATGCTTGTCCTGCATCTCTTTGCGCGTCCTGACGTTCGTCCCAAAATTTCGTGTAGTAGACCAGCCAGTCGCGCACTTCGATGAATGGGCCCGGGTTGAGGCGGCAATAATGCTCCCGCCCCCGCACCCTGCGTTCGATTAATTTCGCCTTCTCCAGCGCCTTGAGGTGCCTGGAAATGGCCGGCAGACTGATCCCAAAGGGTCGGGATATGTCGCCGACAGTTTGCTCGCGCTCCAGCAGCCGATCGAGAATGGCCCGTCGTGTCGGGTCGGCCAGCGCCCGGAAAAACAGATCCAGATTTTGTGCCTCCATCGTTTCACTGCCAATAGTTAACCAATGTGTTAACTACTATTGTATCGGAATCCGATGTCAACGGGCGCGTTTGGTTTTGCAGACGCGCGCATTTAGCTACACTACGCGCCACGCTCTTCTCAGGCCTGAGAACCCCATGTCCAGACCCGCCTCATTCGACTATGAGGATTTGTTGCGCTGCGCCCGTGGCGAGATGTTCGGCGACGGCAATGCCCAACTGCCGCTGCCCAACATGCTAATGATGGATCGCGTAACGCGCATCAGCGATTCGGGCGGGCACTATGGCCGCGGTGAAATCCGTGCGGAGCTCGATATCGACGAAAAGCTGTGGTTTTTTGTCTGCCACTTCCCCGGCGACCCGGTGATGCCGGGTTGCCTCGGCCTGGATGCGATGTGGCAGCTCGTGGGGTTTTATCTCGCCTGGCTCGGCAATCCGGGGCGCGGCCGCGCGCTCGGTTGCGGCGAGGTGCGATTCTCCGGTCAAGTGCTACCGACCGCCAGCACCGTGAGTTACCAGATCGACATCAAGCGGTTGATAACGCGCAAGCTGGTCATGGGCATTGCCGACGGCAAGATGTTTGTTGACGATCGCGAGATCTATGTGGCCAAGGACCTGCGGGTGGGTCTGTTTACGTCCACTTCGCAGTTTTGAATTTTGAGAGCTGGTGGCGTGCAACGGTTGTCTTCCGGAACGTAAGTGCGGGCGTCGACCGCGTCAATAGATGGTGGGTTTCGCTGCTGATCTCGCTCAGCCGCGGAGTCTCCCTACGATTCTCTTGACCCTCTGCGCCTTTGGGTTTTGTTCTGTGCTTAAGAACCATTCTGATCAAAAATCCTCTTCCTCGTCATCGAAGTCTTCAAACAAATCGTTGACTGACGGCTCGCCGTCACTGACGAGAAACTCGCGCCTTTGCAGATACGCATCACGGATAGCGGTATAGCGATCCCCACCCACCTCGTCGAGAATCGCCTCGGCATCCAGCAGCCCTGCGCGCGCCTCGATCGCACTCAGGCCCGCCAGCCCCAGACGGACGGCGTCTTCGTGCAGGTACAACACCGGACCCGCGAACGCATCGGGGACCAGACTCGGGCCATCGCGCAGGCTGCTCGGGCCGAGGAAGGGCAACACCAGATATGGACCTGCGCCGACCCCCCAGCGGCCAAGTGTCTGGCCGAAGTCTTCGTCGTGGCGTTCGAGCCCCAGCCTCGACGCCACATCGAACAAGCCTGCAATGCCGATGGTGGAATTGATCGTGAGACGGCCGACGTCGCCAGCGGCAGCGGCCGGTTTGAATTGCAACAAGTTGTTCGCGGCGTTGCGTACTTCGCCCAGATTGGCGAAGAAATTACTAACGCCAAGCTCGGCGACGTCCGGTGTCACCTTGCGATAGCCGATGGCGACGGGTTTGAGAAACCAGCGGTCGAAGAAGTCGTTAAACGCAAAAGTTGCGCGATTGAGTCCTTCGAGGGGATCGGTATTGTCGGCGGCGCTGGCGGCGCTTGCACAAACGAGCACTAGCCCCGCCGCCGCGACCAGTGCGAAGCGGCGTAATTCCATGTCTGTTTAGTATCGTCAGTGACGGGCGCGCTTTTGTGCCGCAATACGCAGCCGCAGCGCGTTCAGTTTGATGAATCCCTCTGCGTCTTGTTGATTGTAGGCGCCCGCATCGTCCTCGAAAGTTGAAATGTGCGGGTCAAACAGACTGTCCCCGGACTTGCGGCCGACCACGATGACGTTGCCCTTGTAGAGTTTTAGTCTGACAACGCCATTCACGTGCGCCTGCGAGGCGTCGATCATCTCCTGCAGCATGCGCCGCTCCGGGCTCCACCAGTAGCCATTGTATATCAGGCTGGCGTAGCGCGGCATCAGCTCATCCTTCAGGTGCGCGACCTCGCGGTCCAGGGTGATGGATTCGATAGCGCGGTGCGCGCGCAGCATGATAGTCCCGCCAGGTGTTTCGTAGCAGCCGCGCGACTTCATGCCAACGTAGCGATTCTCGACGATATCGAGCCTGCCGACGCCATTGTCACCACCAAGACGATTCAGCGCCGCGATCACCTGCGCCGGACTCATGTCTTTTCCGTTTGTCGCCACCACGTCGCCACGCGCGAACGTCAATTCGAGGTAAACCGGCTCGTCGGGCGCGTGCTCCGGCGCGACCGACCAGCGCCACATCGGCTCTTCCGGCTCGTTCCACGGGTCCTCGAGACCACCACCCTCGAAAGAGATATGCAACAAGTTCGCATCCATGGAATACGGCGATTGATTGCCGCGTTTCCGCTCTATGGGTATAGCGTGCCGACTCGCATAGTCGAGCAGGCGCTCGCGCGAATTCAGATCCCACTCGCGCCAGGGAGCGATGATGTGTATGCCCGGCTTCAGCGCGTAGGCGCCGAGTTCGAAGCGCACCTGGTCGTTACCCTTACCGGTGGCGCCGTGCGAGATCGCGTCTGCGCCCGTGTGCTCGGCAATCTCGACCAGCCGCTTGGCGATAAGCGGGCGGGCGATCGACGTGCCGAGCAGATACTCGCCCTCGTAGATCGCATTGGCGCGAAACATCGGAAACACAAAATCGCGTGCGAATTCTTCACGCAGATCCTCTATGTAAATCTCCCTTACACCCATGCCCGCGGCCTTGGCGCGCGCGGGTTCGACTTCTTCACCCTGCCCGATGTCAGCGGTGAAGGTCACGACTTCGCAGCCGTATTCCTCCTGCAGCCACCTGAGGATGACGGAGGTATCGAGACCACCCGAATAGGCGAGGACGACTTTGTTGAGTTCTGCCATTTCCGGTCAGCAGTTGCCAGGACGGACGCGATTATATCTTGCCCGCCTAGCGTTGTGTTTCGGAATTAACGGCACGCAATCCCCCTCCCGGCCGGACGGGTGCACCACGGGCCTGCGCGGATAGGCGGAGAAAATGTTGCTGACACCCGCTCGTTTTTCACCCCCTGTCCCGCGAGGGAGGGGGAATCGTCGTGGCAAGACCTCATCAATATGCCCCATTACTACCGAGACACAATACCGGGGTAAGGCGAAACGGTCCGGTTTTGCGGTTGCAGTCCTGATAGAATCGCTGCGGCAACCCATGACCACCCTTACCCTGATCAAGCCGGACGACTGCCACCTGCATGTGCGCGACGGCGACGTGCTGCCCGCTGTCGTTCCGCATACGGCCCGGCAGTTTGCGCGCGCTATCATCATGCCCAATCTCACGCCACCGGTGACGACTACCGCCATGGCGAAAGATTATCGTGAGCGTATTCTCACCGCCGTGCCTCGCGGCAGCGCCTTCGAGCCGCTGATGACACTGTATCTCACGGATGAGACACGGCCTGCGGAAATCATCGACGCGGCGGCGAGCGGCATCGTGCACGGCGTAAAGCTCTATCCCGCCGGCGCCACCACGAACTCGCAAGCGGGCGTGACGGGAATCGGAAATGTCTATGCCGCGCTCGGGGCGATGCAGGAGCATGGACTGGTGTTGCAGGTTCACGGCGAGCTGACCGGCAGCGATGTAGATACGTTCGACCGCGAAAGCGCGTTCATTGATCAGCTGTTGGCCCCGCTACACACACGCTTCCCGGCGCTGAAAATCGTGTTCGAACATATCACCACGCATGAGGCGGTCGAGTTCGTGCGCGCAGCCGGTCCGCAGATCGCCGCGACCATTACGCCGCAGCATCTGCTCTACAACCGTAACGCGATCTTCGACGGCGGCCTGCGGCCACACTACTATTGCCTGCCAATACTGAAACGGGAGACACATCGCCGAGCGCTGGTCGAGGCCGCTATCAGTGGCAATGCGAAGTTCTTTCTCGGCACGGACAGCGCGCCGCATCCCCAAAGCGCCAAGGAATCGGCCTGCGGCTGCGCCGGCATTTACTCCGCGCACGCCGCCATCGAACTGTATACCGAAGTCTTCGAGGATGCCGGCGCACTCGATCGGCTGGAGGATTTCGCAAGCCGCAACGGCGCGCGGTTTTATGGGCTACCCATCAACAGCGATCACATCACGATTGCGAAGCAACAGTGGCGAGTACCGCAGGCCTATCGACTGGGCGCGAACGAACGCGTCGTACCGCTGCGGGCCAACGAGCTGCTGCGCTGGCGCCTGCACGCATGACTGACGCGCCGGAATTCATCCCCATGGAGCGGCGTTTTCGCGGTTATCTTCCCATCGTAGTGGACGTGGAAACCGGTGGGTTCAACTCCCAGACCGACGCCCTGCTCGAGATCGGCGCCGTCGCGGTGGGCATCGACAAAAGAGGTTTTTTGCACCCTGTCGAGACCTATCACTACCACGTTCAGCCGTTCGAAAACGCGAACATGGACCCGGCTTCGCTGAAGGTCATCGGCATCGATCCGTACCACCCCTTGCGCATCGCCGTGCCTGAGCACGAAGCGTTGGCGGAGTTTTTCAAGAAGGTGCGCGAACGCGTCAAGCAGAATCAGTGCACGCGGGCAATCCTGGTCGGGCACAATGCCTCGTTCGACCTCGGGTTCATCAACGCCGCGGCCGCCCGTACGTCAATCAAGCGCAATCCCTTCCACCCTTTCAGCAGCATGGACACCGTGACGCTGGGCGCGATGGCCTATGGCCAGACTGTGCTGTCCCGCGCATTGGAGGCCGCCGAGCTAGGCTGGAACGATGACGAGGCGCACTCTGCGATGTACGACGCACAAAAAACGGCGGAGTTGTTTTGCGCCGTGCTGAACAAATGGGAAAG
>JBPCXK010000840.1:0-5429 GCA_051008635.1 Gammaproteobacteria bacterium | reverse complement strand
AGAAATGTGAAGTTATTTCTGGCAGAGCCCTGAGCGCGCAGATGTCCGACGGCGGCCCCGTGTGTGCTCTGGAGGCGCGGTTCTATTCGGACCTCGACATCTTCGCGCGCGAGCAGGAAGCGATCTTTTTCAAGACCTGGCAGTACGCCTGTCACGTGAGCGAGGTCGAAAACGCCGGTGACTACGTGGTGTTCGATGTCGCAGGCCAAAGCCTGTTTGTGATTCGCGACGCGTTGGGGGAGCTGCGATGTTTCTACAACGTGTGCCAGCACCGTGCGCACGAGCTGTTGCAGGACAGCGGTCACCGCAAAGTGATTCGTTGTCCCTACCACGCCTGGACCTATGAGCTCGACGGCGCCTTGCGCGGCGCGCCCAATTCCAGGAACGTGCCAGGCTTCGACAAGAGCAAAATTTGTCTGAGCGAAGTGCGCGTGGAAGTCTTCTGCGGCTTTGTGTTCGTGAACCTCGACGCGCAAGCCGCACCGATGGCGCAATGGTACGGGCAGGCCGAAACGGACCTGCGCGGTTACGTGCCTGACATAGATTCCTACAAACCGGTCTGGACACATGCGGCGGACGAAGATTGCAACTGGAAAGTCGCGGTCGAAAACTACAACGAGTGCTATCACTGCCGCGTCGTGCACCCGTCTTTCACCAGGGGCGTGATCGCGCCCGAGACCGTGAACATCGTGCCGCGGGAATACACGCTACGCCACAGCGCGCAGGCCGTGTCTGAAGGCTCGTACGAATTCGCGGACGGCGACTACCGCGTGATTTTTCTGTGGCCGGCGATGTCGATACAGGTGTATCCGGGGCAGGTGGTGAGCACGTACTGGTGGCGCACGCGGGGTGCGGTGAAAACGGAGGTTTTTCGCGGCTGGCTGACGCGTGGCGGCGAGAACGATCCCGAAACGATGAAGATCGCCGAGATCGACCGCGATACGACTTTCGCGGAGGATCTGCCGGTGTTGCGTGATGTGCAACGCGGTCTGGCGTCGCGCGGATATCGCCCCGGGCCGCTGGTGCTCGATCCAAAGGGCGGCGTGGAGAACGAGCTTTCGATTAAAACGCTGCACACCTGGGTGCGTGAGGCGCTGGGCGAAGACTGAATTATGCGGGTTGATCCGAACGCACTCGACCGGACGTTCTGCTGTGCGCCCATGATGGAGTGTACCGACCGGCACTTCCGTTACTTTCTGCGTCTGATCTCGCGTCGTACCCTGTTGTACACGGAGATGATCACCACCGGCGCCTTGCTGCACGGCGACCGTGAACGCTTTCTCGCTTACGACCCGCTGGAGCACCCGCTTGCGCTGCAACTTGGCGGTAGCGCTCCGACCGAGATGGCGGCTTGCGCGCGCTTCGCCGAGGATCACGGTTTCGACGAGGTCAACATCAACGTCGGGTGTCCGAGTGATCGCGTGCAGTCCGGCCAATTTGGCGCCTGTCTGATGGCGCAGCCAGAGCTGGTTGCGCAGTGTGTTGCCGCCATGCGCGCGAGTGTGTCGATCCCCGTAACGGTCAAGTCGCGCATCGGCATCGACGATCAAGACAGTTACGAGCACTTGCAGCGATTCACGCAGACCGTGATCGAAGGCGGATGCCATACGCTCATCGTGCATGCGCGCAAGGCGTATTTACAGGGCCTGAGCCCGCGCGAGAATCGCGACCTCCCGCCGCTGCGTTACGACGTCGTATACCGGCTGAAACGCGACTTCCCGCAACTGGAAGTCATCGTCAACGGGGGCATCAAGACGCTGGCCGAGGCGAAGGAAAAGCTCGAACACGTCGATGGTGTCATGCTGGGCCGGGAGGCCTATCAGAATCCCTATGTGCTCGCTGATGTCGACCACGAGTTTTTCGCCGACTGCGCGCCGCAAAGATCACGGCGCGAAGTACTGGAGGCTTTTGTCCCATACATCGAGGCGCAACTTGCGCGAGGTGTCTATCTCAGCCGCATGTCACGCCATATCCTGGGCTTGTTCCAGGGTCAACCGGGCGCGCGCGCGTGGCGGCGGTATCTGAGCGAGCACGCTTACAAGCGCGGCGCCGGGGTTGAGGTGCTAAGACATGCCGCGAGCCTCGTGAGCGAGCCGGAGAGTCTTGCGCGCGCGTCTTGATTGCGCGCGTCCGGGCTGGCTATCCGCGCAATGCCTACTGGCCGTTCGGTGCCGTCTCTGCCAGTAGCCGAAGCACAGTTTCGCCTGCCTTTTCTTTCGCGATGTCGAGCAACGACGTTCCCTCAGCGGTCGTCACGTTAGGGTTGGCACCACGTTGCAGCAGGTACTCAACAGACGCGACCTGGTCATTGCCGACTGCGATTGCAAGCGGCGTCATCCAATCTGCTTCGCAGGGCTCGTCCTTGGCGGGACGGATCGACCTGAATTTGACCTCCAGCAGATGTGGCGCCGCGTCGAGAAGCTTCTCGAGTCGATCGATTTTTCCGCGCGCCGCGGCGGTGAACACATCCATGTCGCAGTCATCGAGAAAAGCCACGGTGTCGTGTCGACCGTTGTAGATGGCCCAGCCGATTGGAGGCGAGAAATGATCGAGGTCGCGAAGCGTCGGGTCTGCGCCTTTTTCGAGCAGCAGTTTCACCATATCCACATGCCCGCCCCAGGCGGCCTGATGTAGGGGCGTTGTGCTGGTCAAGTGGTTCACATCGAGGCCGAGTGCGGTCATAAGCGCAACCGCCGCCAGGTTGTTCGATCCGGCGGCATCATGAATCAGGTCGGGGTGAACCTCGAGGACATCAGCAATCAATTCCGGTTTTTGCCGGAGCATGGCTTCGGCCAGGCCCCGATCCGCTGACAGGCAAGCGCCGCGAAAGGCGTCAACGTCCGAGAGTTGTGTCGCGGTCGCACCGTTAGCCACGAGATAGTCAGCGACTTCGCGATCGCCACCGAGCCTGGCCCACTCATATGGCGTTTTTCCGTCCTGCGATTTGTTGACGTCGACGCCATGATCGACAAGGAGCTTCGTCCTCTCCGTCATGCCGTGCTTCAATGCCCAGATGAGCTGATAGTGCATCGTCTCGTCCGGGTGCGGGAGCAGCTCATCATTCTCGCACAGGAACCAATTGTTCTTGTCGGTGCGGCTGAGCCCATACTCCAGCAGCAACTCGAGGCAGGTGTTGTCGGGCAGAAACATCCGGTTATATGCGGCCTGACTGTCGTTGGGGCTCGCGCCGGCGTCCAGTAACAGACGCGCAAACGCTTCGAACTCCGGATGCTCGGCTTGTCTCGTCGGGCCGGATTCGCCTTGACCGAATACGCCTGTCAGCGCGGTGAATTTGTATTGGCCGCCCCACATGTAGTGCGCGTTCGGGTCGGCGCCGCGCCCGATCAAGAGTTTCCCGACTTCGAGCGTCGAAACGCCGGGCAGTCTCGAATACGCGGCGTACATCAGCGGCTCCCAGTTGTAGTAGCCGCCTTTTTGATTGATGAGCCCGGGTTCCTCGTCCAGCCATTTCTTGACGCGTGCGGTGTCGCCGATGGCGCAAGCCGTGTAGATGTTTTCGTCCCGAATTTCCGGATGGTCGTCGAGAAGGTCCTTGGCGTACTGCCAGCGGGCCGGGTCAGGATCGTCGACCTCGCTGTAGCTGTTGACGACGTGGTGCAGAAAATCATTGGCGAGTTGATCGGCCGATGGCTGGTCGGGCGGCGCGCCGCTGGAGATGTGCGCCTTCATCGTGGCCCAGCTCGAAAACCCGTAGTCACGTGCGAGCACGAGCTGCGCATCCTGCAATCCCATGGCGTCGGGGTTACTGAAAAACGGCTTGATGCGGGAGAGCGTTGCCGAGTCTTTGGCCTTCACTGCCTTGAGCAGCGACTTGGCCTGCTTTTTCAGGTTTTCAAGACTGGCGTTGGCGGGGAGTTGGCGTGTGGCCATGACAGACCTCCTTTCATTAGCGTCCGGTATCCGCGCCCTCGGACTGAAAAGAGGTTAACAACGATATTCTCTCGACTGCTCAGGTGGGCTTGGCCCTTCCCGCGGATCAGATGCACCCTGAAGTGCCGTGTCAGGTTAGCATGACCGCGGGTTATGTCTCAATAACACTACGGGCTAGGGAGCTGTTTTTGCGCGTTAGCAATTTCCAATGCTGTGTCATAACGCGTTTCCAAACGCGTGAGTCGTTCGCCGTGCTGAATTAGTGTCTTTTGTTGCTCGATCAATGAATCAACTAAACGCTCGGAGACTTTTTCGATCGCCAAGATGCGCTCCTTGAGCAGGTTGATGCCGGCGAGTGGATCGAGGATTTCAGTCAGCATGCTCACGCGGCGCCTGATGTCCTTTAAGCCGCTCGAGTTCTTCCAGCGCCCAGTTGAGTTTTCGCTCGGTCCGGGCCAGGGATTCCGCCATGAGCTGGATGTCCTCGGCAGCCTGTAGTGAGAGCTTGTCCAGGGCCTCGAGTTGATCATCCGGCATCTGTGAACCATCCAGGTAGAGCGCCACCGCTTCGCGAACGCGGGTGGAAAGCGGTCCGCCCAGGGACTTTAGAGCGGTTTTCTGATCCTTGTCGAGATAAATTTGGGAGAGTTCCAGGCTCATCTTAGATTGTCTATCAATACATATCGATATATATTCGATACATCAGGAGAACTCAAAGCAAGTCTTCGATCGCCGACCGCTCCTCGCGCAATTCCCTTTCTGTCGCCGCCATCTTTTCACGGCTGAAGTCATCGAGTTCCAGCCCCTGCACGATCGAGTACGCGCCGTTTTTGCAGGTGACCGGACAGGAGTAGATGATGCCTTCAACGATGCCGTAGCTGCCGTCTGCGGGGATGCCCATGCTGACCCAGTCTCCGTCAGCGGTGCCAAGCGCCCAGGTACGCATGTGATCGACGGCCGCGGATGCCGCCGAGGCGGCCGACGATGCGCCGCGCGCCTTGATCACGGCAGCTCCGCGCTGTTGGACGGTCGGGATGAACTCGCTGCGGTACCAGCCCTGATCCACCATATCCGCCGCCGCCTTGCCCTTGATCTTGCAGTGACTGATATCGGGATACTGCGTCGCCGAGTGATTGCCCCAGATCACCATGTTGCTGATGTCGTTGACGTGCGCACCGGTCTTTTCGGCGAGCTGGCTGAGCGCGCGATTGTGATCGAGACGCATCATGGCGGTGAACTGTTTGGCATCGAGGCCCGGCGCGTTGGACGCGGCGATCAACGCATTGGTGTTCGCGGGATTGCCTACGACCAGCACTTTGACGCCGCGCGCGGCATGCGCGTTGAGCGCCTTACCCTGAGGACCGAAGATCGCACCATTGGCGCTGAGCAAGTCTCTGCGTTCCATGCCCGGGCCGCGTGGCCGCGCGCCCACGAGTAACGCGTAGTCGGTGCCGTCGAATCCTTCGTCGAGATCTTTGGTCGCCGTGACGCCCTGTACGAGCGGGAAGGCGCAGTCGTTGATTTCCATCACCACACCC
>JBPCXK010000839.1:0-2744 GCA_051008635.1 Gammaproteobacteria bacterium | reverse complement strand
AACGGACACGCCGGGCGGCAACAACGGCACTGATTTCGAGGTTACCTCGCTGGACGATCCCGAGCCCGACATGTTGCCCGGGTCCGGCACGCTGCGCGAAGCTCTGAGCCTGGGCGATAACCACCGGATTGTCTTCGCGGTCGGCGGCACCATCGATTTAAAAAGCCGGCTCAATGTTCGAGACAGAGCCTTTATCACAATCGACGGCTCCACCGCGCCGCCGCCTGGCATTGCGCTGCAGGGCGATGCGCTCTATGTGCGCAACTCCAATGACATCATTGTTACGCATCTTCGCGTGCGCGACTCTGTAGGGGACGGCATCTTGATATGGGATAGCTCTTACAACGTTGTCGTCGACCACTGTTCGGTAACCGACTCCGCCGACGAAAATGTCGCCATCACGGAAGACACGTCTGACGTTACTGTCTCGTGGTCCATCATCGGTCACACCAGGCCGGATTCTTTCACGCGCAGGTCCAGCGGAATGCTGATTGCCAGTTTCAGCCCGCAGACGCCCGTGACCAGAGTTTCTCTGCATCACAATCTGTTTTACAACGCCTTTCAACGAAGTCCGCAGATTTCCACTGATGGCTTGTTCGACGTGCGAAATAACGTAATCTGGAATTGGGGCCCGAACGACGACGGCGGATACGGAATACGTATGCGTAACGGTGCGCGCGGCAACATCATCAATAACCATTTCTCGAACCGCAGCCGTGCTACACAGAATGCCGTTCTTCTCGCTGACACCGCAGGCCCCGTACATATAATCGACAGCTCTGGACATGAATTCATCTGGTTCGACACCGACGCCAAGAGTACAGCGTCGTCCGCTTTTGACGTGGCGCCGGTTACCACTACTCGTGATTTAATGTTTGGCTATAATTTAGTGGTGGGGTGGGAATACAGGGTGGTTAGACGCATTGGGGCATTGCCTCGCGTTGGTATCGATCGCCTGATCATAGGGAGAACGATGGCCGGAATTCCTCGGCCACGCGGCATCCCAACTCCAAGACGCACCTGGTGACTGGGGTCAAGTCTACGCATTACGCATTCTTAGGTACCCGGTTCTGCTCCTTTGTCCCACGCGGTCTTCGGGCGGGCATTCTGACGCGAGGCTCTGGCGACTTTTTTCGAGCGCTGCGGCCTATGCGTCGCGTCTGCAACAAGCGCTCGAATCCGAGCTGTTACGCGGGCGCCTCGGGTCCACCAGTTGAGCAATAGTGCGTATTGCATAGACTTGAACCCTGGGCACGGCCTTGGCCAGCCTGGAGGTCGCGGGCCAGCGCCCGCCAGGTGAGGTGACGGGCGCAGGAGGTGACGTGAACGACATGGTGTTGCAGGCCGGGTCGCGAATTCGTACCGGCAAAGCCGTGTGTGCCCGCCAGGGTGGAAAACACTGGCCGTCGGAGTCAATGTTCATACTGGACGCGCTTCGTTTGGGTATCGCTCGAATTGGCGAGCCGGTGCGGCAGCAATAACGCCCTCACGCTCGTGCGTCTACAGGCGTCTTCATTCAGCGTCGCACGTGAACGTAGCGCTCGACGCAGCTCACCTTTGCACTGCTCCCAGCGATCTGGCAAGCTCAAAGGGTCAATGAGTTGGGGGAACGGTGATTTATCAGAGTTTCCAGCGCCCGCTAAGGACGCGCCGTACGAAATCGGCGACCGCAAATCGTTGATTTTGCGAGCAATGGCGGAATAGGGTTTCGCCATTGCGGTGTCTGGAAAGTGCCGGGACGGCATTTTCAGACCTTCCTTGCCTTGGTCGCCGCGTTGCCGCAAGTGCAATAGGGGATAGTGGATTCCAGTTCGGTTGGAGATCCGGTTGTTCTGCTGGTTAGCTGAAAGTGTGCTCATGGCCATGCCTGGCAAACTCCACTTTCGCGGCAGCGGTGCACGCGTCTCGACTCAGGCCTGAAGACTCGAGCGATTGAGCGCGTCTGATTCGAGCGGCCTGAAAAAGCAGGCGATACGGGGTGCGCGCTGGGGATCCATTGCCACGGGTGCCGCCTCCCTCCTGCGGCTGGTGCAGGTCATCGTTCTGGCCCGGTTTCTCGAGCCCGAGGAGTTCGGACTGGTCGGCATGACTTTCATCGTGGTCGAGCTGGGCAGGCAGTTCGGAAACATGGGGCTGTCGCAGGCACTGATACAGCGCCAGAACATCAGTCCGTCCGAGCGTTCCAGCGTCTACTGGCTGAACCTGATGTGCGGTTGCGCCCTGTTCGCGATCGCTGTTGCATCGACGCCGCTTGCCGCGCGCGTGTTCGGCGCCCCGGAGCTGCACGACCTCATTCCGGTTGCATCGCTGTCCATCGTGCTGGCTGCCACATCCGCTCAGTTTCAGGCACTTGCCCGCAAGGCACTGCGCTTCAAGTTCCTCGGAATCGTCGATATCGCGGGAGCGGTGGTGCTCTTGCTGACTTCGACGATCGGCGTAGCTGTGTTCGATCTCGGTGTGTGGGCGCTCGTGTGGGCGCAACTCGCATCCCGCGCCCTGCGCGCAGTCTGGCTCGCAGTGGATGCGCAGCGGCGAAACCTGCTGCCTAGGCTGCATTTTTCTCTGAAAGAGTCGGCCTCATTCGCACGCTTCGGCGTGTTCCTGGTCGGCCAGTCGCTCGTACAGACCCTGCGCAAGCGCGGCGATCAAGCGCTCATCGGCGCTCTTCTGGGCGCCCAGGCGCTCGGCTACTACCGCGTCGCGTGCTCGGTCTGCCTCGAGCCACTACGCAAGGTCAACAACAT
>JBPCXK010000838.1:0-5947 GCA_051008635.1 Gammaproteobacteria bacterium | reverse complement strand
GGGCACAATTGTCTGGTGCATGGGCGGCACGCAGCACACGGTTGGCAACAACAACACGCGAGCCTATTGCGCCCTGCAGCTGGCGCTCGGCAATGTCGGCATGTCTGGTGGCGGCGCCAACATCTTCCGCGGTCATGACAACGTGCAGGGCGCGACCGATCTCGGCGTGCTGTCGCACACCTTGCCCGGTTACTACGGTCTGTCGGCGGGCTCCTGGAAGCACTGGTCACGCGTGTGGGACCTGGATTATGAGTGGATCGCTTCACGCTTCGATCAGAAGAGCTACGAAGAAGCCAAGGGCAAACCCGCCAAGCCGATGAACACCAAGGGTGTGCCGGTGTCCCGTTGGGTAGACGGCGTGCTGGAAGAGAAAGACAACTTCGCCCAGAATGACAACATCAGGGTGATGGTGTTCATGGGACACGCGCCCAACAGCCAGACCCGCGGCCCGGACATGAAGGCGGCCATGGAGAAGCTGGATACCATGGTCATCATCGATCCCTATCCCACCCATTCGGCAGTGTTGCCGGATCGTGACGACGGCATCTATCTGTTGCCCGCGTGCACGCAGTTCGAGACTTACGGCTCAGTGACCGCGTCCAACCGTTCGCTCCAATGGCGCCAAAAGGTCATCGAGCCGGTGTTCGAGTCGCTGCCTGACCAGACGATCCTGTACAAGCTGGCCAAGAAGCTGGGTTTCGCCGAACAGTTCACCAGGAACATCAAGGTCGAAAACGACGAGCCCGATGTCGAGGACACGCTGCGCGAGATCAACCGCGGGATGTGGACCATCGGCTACACCGGTCAGAGCCCCGAGCGCTTGAAGATGCATATGGAGAACAAGCGCACCTTCAACACCACGACGTTGAAGGCCGAGGGCGGACCGGCGGATGGCGACTACTACGGCCTGCCGTGGCCGTCATGGGGCACGCCGGAGATGAAACACCCCGGCACGCCGATTTTGTACGACACCAGCAAGCGCGTATCCGAGGGTGGCCTGAACTTCCGCGCCCGCTTCGGCGTGGAGCGCGAAGGCGTCAACCTGCTGGCGGAAGGTTCCTACAGCGTGGACGCGGCGATCAGGGACGGCTATCCGGAATTCACCGCCGACATGCTCAAGCAGCTCGGCTGGTGGGATGAGCTGACCGAGGACGAGAAGAAGCTCGCCGAAGGCAAGAACTGGAAGACCGACCTGTCCGGCGGTATCCAGCGCGTCGCCATCAAGCACGAGTGCGCGCCGTTCGGTAACGCCAAGGCGCGGGCGGTCGTGTGGACCTTCCCGGATCCGGTGCCGATTCATCGCGAGCCGCTGTACACGCCACGGCGTGATCTGGTGGCGGACTATCCGACTTATGAGGATCGCAAGTCGCATTACCGCCTGCCGGTACGCTACGGCTCGATTCAGGCAGAAGATCATTCGAAGAGTTTCCCGCTTATTCACACCAGCGGACTTCTGGTCGAATATGAAGGCGGCGGTGAAGAGTCGCGGTCGAATCCGTGGCTCGCTGAGTTGCAGCAAAACATGTTCACCGAGATCAATCCCGTCGATGCCAACAACATCGGCATCAAGGATGGCCAGATGATCTGGCTGGAAAGCCCGGAAGGATCCAAGATCAAGGTGATGGCGATGGTGACGCGCAGGGTTGCGCCGGGAGTCGTGTTCTCGCCCTTCCACTTCGGTGGTCATTTCGAGGGCGAGGACTTGCTCGACAAGTATCCCGAGGGTGCGGCGCCGTACGTCCGGGGTGAGGCGGCTAACACCGCGTTCACCTACGGCTACGACTCCGTGACGCAGATGCAGGAGTCCAAGGTGTCTCTGTGCAAAATCACCGCAGCCTAGAAGCCTAGAGGAGAATCATCATGGCTAGAATGAAGTTCCTGTGCGATGCGGAACGTTGCATTGAATGCAACGGCTGCGTAACGGCATGCAAGAATGAGAACGAGGTCCCCTGGGGCGTCAACCGGCGGCGGGTGATCACCCTCAACGACGGTCAACCCGGCGAGAAATCGATCTCGGTGGCCTGCATGCACTGTACCGATGCGCCATGCGCGGCGGTCTGTCCGGTCGATTGTTTCTATACGACCGACGACGGCATCGTCCTGCACGACAAAGACCTGTGCATCGGTTGCGGTTACTGCTTCTACGCGTGCCCCTTCGGCGCGCCGCAGTATCCGCAGCAAGAGGCCTTTGGCACGCGCGGCAAGATGGACAAGTGCACCTTCTGCGCCGGCGGTCCGGAAGCCGACAACACCGACGCCGAGTACCAGAAGTACGGAGCCAATCGAATCGCCGAAGGCAAGTTGCCGATGTGCGCGGAGATGTGTTCCACCAAGGCGTTGTTGGCGGGTGACGGCGATGTGGTCGCCGATATCTACCGGCAACGCATACTCAAACGCGGCGGTCGGCCTCAAACCTGGGGCTGGGACAAGGCCTACGCAGGGGCCGCTTCTTAGCAAAGATCGGCACCAGGGAGAAGGCGGAGCAATCCGCCTTCTCCGCTTTGGTGTGTTGTGTTGTCGGTAATGTCGAAGGAGAGCGCACAATGAATCGAAATCTGTTGGCGATAACAATCGCCCTGCTGGCCCCGCTCGCCCTCACCGCGTGCTACGAGTCGACGGATGTCGTGGTGCACGAGCCTGGTGTCTACAAGGGCGCCGAGGACCCCTTGTTGTCGAAAGCGCCCGAGACTGAAAAGTTGATCGAGCGTTTCAGGCTCGTGCAAGTGGACCGCTAGGTCCTTGTCTCACGGCTGGCTAACAGCGCTCACGTGCAAGCGAGCAATACTGATCTCTGGCGGGGCAAAACCGCCAACGTGATCGCAGAGGTAGAGGATAGAGAATGGCTAATTCAAAACTAGAACATGACAAGACCACGCGCCGCCGGCGCGCGATGACCTGGAGCATGGCGTTTATCCTGGTCGCGTCAATGGCCTTACCCCTGGGTGGTTACTATTTCTACGGCGAGGACGCTAACGCCCAGACGGCGCAGGAGAGCAACCCGCGTGCTAACTACTGGCGCGCAGTGCGCGAGGGTAACCAGGGTTATTCCTCGGTTACCGGGCAGGAAGCCAATGTGCTGATCAACAGCGGCGGCCAGAATTGGCGTCAGTTTCGTAACGGGCCGATCTCCACCTATGGCGGCATCCTGTTGCCAGTGGTAGTGGGGCTGATAGCGCTCTTTTATCTGATTCGTGGCTCAGTGAAGCTTGAAGGCGGTCGTTCGGGCGTAATGGTTCCGCGCTGGAGCGCGGCGGAACGCACATTGCACTGGTACACGGCGATCCTGTTCATCGTTCTCGCGATTACAGGTTTGAGCCTGTTGTTCGGGCGCAGCGTGTTGATCCCTGTGCTTGGCGCCAAAGGCTTTGCGGCCTGGGCGGGCTTCAGCCTGACACTGCACAATTACCTGGGCCCGTTCTTCGTCGTGGGTGTGGCGCTGATCATCATCGTATGGATTCGCCACAACCTGCCGGCCAGAGGCGACTGGCAATGGTTCAGGCAGGGCGGCGGAATCGTCGGTAACAAACATCCCTCCGCCGGCAAAGCGAACGCGGGCGAGAAGGTGTGGTTCTGGGTTATCTGCACCTTTGGGGTGGCGGTGTGTGTCTCCGGGCTGATCATGGACTTCCCGAATTTCGGTCAGAATCGCGAAGCCATGCAGACAGCAAACCTCGTGCACACGGTTTGCGGTCTGATCTGGATGGCGGTATTTCTCGGCCATGTCTACATCGGCACCATAGGCAGTGAAGGTTCGCTGGACGCGATGGCGCGCGGCGAGGTGGATGCCAACTGGGCCCGGCAACACCACGATCTCTGGTATGCCGACGTACAGGGCGGCGGCGCGCAGGCCACCCGCAAGGCGTCCGGTGGCGGCGGTGGGCTGGGGATGCCGACCGACTCGGTCCTGAGACGGCACCACGAATCCCTGCAGCACGGCTCCTGATGACGGCAGCCGATCCGGCGGCTTTACCGCTGGTCGACTACACGATGTGAAGGCAGGCAGTCCGCTGGACTGCCTGCCTTTGTCTTTCTTACAATCATTTAGCCCGCATATTGCACCCGGGCGCTGCGAGATTTGATTTTGACGAGGTGTTACAGCCAGTTACGCGAATATTTGCCAGTAACGAAATGCCCCCAAGCCCGCTATCCGGTTTTTGGCTGGTTCTGAACGCCCAGCTTGAACGCTACTCCGCAAACCATAGGTATGGCTATGCTTTGCGGACTATCGTCCAATCTGAACGTCCAGCCCTCACCCAAAAATCCGGATCCTGGTACAACATGCGGTCTGAATGAAGCGATTCCCCGCCAGTGTGCGGCGCGCGATGCGCGAGATAGACGCGGCGGCCACCTGCGTTCCTGTCCAGCTCGACGGTGGCGATTGGGAGACAGCGATGTTCGTGAAGCTGGCGGGATCAGAGTCACAGCGCGACCTCGAGGTTCTGAAACGCGGCGCGCGCTTGCCGCTTGGCCTGGAGGCGGATCTGATCGAGAACGAAAGCGCCGCGGTGGTCGTCATCCGTGTGGAAGTTCATACTGTTCCCGACGATCCGATGGCGTTGGAAATACTCCTCACGCCGGGCGCCGTCACGGGCCATTTCGAAACACTCAAGAGTCTCACGCGCCAGGACCGGCTGTGCTGGTTCTTCAGCGATGACGGCTTCGGCGTCATCCACAGCCAACAGCACGCCTGGAGCCGGGAGCAGCAGAGCGGCATGGAGTCGATCTTGCTGGATGCGGTAAAGCACGATGCGGTGATCCGCATGACGGGCCGTTACGATGCGCAGACCGCGCTTGGCGCAATCGTTTCGCTTTACGAACCGCGGCCAGCGGCGACAGTGCCGAAACCCCAACCACCAGGTGGCAGCGGTTAGCCACGGGGCTTCATAAGGATATCAACATGCACAGGATGCTATGGGCGCTCTTGTTTATTCTGATTGCTGGAGGAGCCGTTGCAGGCTCGAGCAGCAAATGGTCGCAAGCCATCACCGGGGAGGATGTCACCACGATCGGGCGCTTGCTGGATCAGGTCGAGGACGTCAATTTCCCCAATCACCGCGGCAAAACTGCACTGATGGTCGCCGCCCGTAAAGGCCACCCGGACGTCGTTCGGCTGCTGCTGGAGGCCGGCGCCAAAGTTAACACGGTCAACTCCGCTGGGGGCAATGCACTGATGTACGCCGCCGTCAGCGGCGACGCGGCAAGCCTGCGCCTGTTGCTCGAACACGATGCCGCAGTCAACGCCACCGGCGCCAACGGGTGGTCGGCCACCATGATCGCGGCCGCCAAGGGCTATGGCAGCCTGCTGGACTTACTGATAATGCATGGCGCCGACACCAACGTTCGCGACATCTACGGCTGGACGCCGCTGATGCGGGCTACCCACGAGGGGAGACACGGGATCGTGAAATCCCTCCTGAGCAAGACTTCGCCGGAAATCGATGCGCAGGACGAAAGTGGTCTTACGGCCCTGCATCGCGCAGCGGCGAAAGGCTACGTCGATATTGCGAGACTTCTGATCGAGCACGGCGCTGACGTGAGCTCTACTGATCTTCGGGGCCGCACACCGCTGATGGTGGCCTCGTCAGCGGGCAATAAACGCATCGCTGATTTACTCAGCAAGAGTGTCAACTAGTCAGGGGGATGTTGTTTGGCTCTGACCCCCTAACCCGGCCTAGCCCGCATTTCTCACCACGATGACGAGCCCTCGCTTGATCTTTGATTCCACAACGAATTTTCTTCAGTCGGAAATACAGCCTGTATTCCGCGCTGGGAGAAGGTGTCTGGGGAGTTCAAATCTCTGCGCGATCATCTCGCCCCGTGGTGAGAAATGCGGGCTAGCCGGAACCAAACCTGTGCCCCCTCAACGGCGGACTTTACCACCCCTTGCCCACCGCTTCGCCAGCGTTAGAGGCGCGCGGCCGTGGACAAGGCGTGGAAAAGTCCGCCT